>JALVAQ010000186.1 GCA_027011095.1 Bacteroidales bacterium | reverse complement strand
ATGTATTTAAATACGTAGAATCATATGAATATCCTAAATACATACTAGTTCTAGTTGTAGAGTATTTAATTTGTAAATCATAAAAAATAAAAGGCTTAATATTTTTTAAATTATAAAAAATGTCGTGTTGATAAGATAAATTAAGATTAAGATGCTGTAGTGCCGTTGTTGCGTACAACCTTTTGTAATAAATATTTGGCTGGTCATCAGGTTGCTTAATGCTGTTAATATTGTAACCAATACCTATAGATAGAGCGTTATGAGAAACGTATTTAACATAGTTAACAGTAATGTTTCTTCCCGCACCTGTTGAATTATAATTTACGCCTAAGTCTTGTGAATAAGCTGTTAAATTAGAAACAATAATAATGGCTATAATTAAAACATTTTTCCACCTGATTCTCAAATTTTCCATATTCTTTAAAATCAAATTTTAATTATTTAAAATATTCTGCTCGGTGCTCCTCTTTTTTGAGAATCTTCCATGTTCTAATGGAGTTATTAATTTCTCTTTTTCCCAATTAAAGTCAATTTTGTTGCTTTTGTCATTTTCTGTTTTATCGTTAAATTGTCATTGTCGCTTTTATCTTGTTTCTTGTCCTCCTCTTCCTACTCACTCTTCTCTGCTCTTACAAACTCTTCAACCTTACCAGCTATACCCTCCACATCCTGCATCATCATACATTTAAAATGTTTTTTCGGGCATTTTGAATGACCCAGCTTGCTGCACGGGCGGCACGAAAGCCCATTTACCTCGGCAATAAAAAAACCTGATTTATTATTGGGCATATACGGAACCATGCCAAACTCAGGTACCGTGTTGCCCCACACCGAAACAATGGGTTTGTTAAAGGCTGCTCCTATGTGCATCAGTCCCGTATCGTTGGTTATAAGCACCGTGCACTGTTTTACCAGCGAAGCCGACTGATTTAAATTGTACTTGCCGCAGGTGTTAATTACAAGCCGGTTTGGCGTTAAGCTTACAATTACTTCACCCCGGTCAAAATCCTCTTTCCCTCCCAAAAGCAATACCGGTAAACTTCGCTTGTTAATTACCTCTGCCACCTTTTCCGCCGGAAATATTTTTGTGTAATGTTGTCCGCCGATTACAAAACCCACAAAACCGTTTGTAAGCTCTTTACTAATAGCTTCCGGCTTAACTTCATCGTTAGCAGGAATAAAATACTCAAGTCCAAGATTATCGTTTTTTACCTTTAACTTTTCCACCGCTTTAAAATAACGGTCAACCACATGTACTTTCGGAAGTAAGTCGGCCTTAAAATTTACCAACAGCCACTTTTTTATGTTCATCTTCGGAAAAGAGGCCGATTCAACTTTCAACGACCTTGTAATATTTCGCGATCTGAGGTTTTTTTGCAGGTCAACCACAAAATCGTAATGCTCCTTTTGCAACGCTCCAATAACCTCCTTTTCACTCTTTAAAAGGCTGTAAACTTTGCTTATATTGGGATTGTTTTCATACAAAAAAGCATATCGTTTTTTTGTAACGGCATGAATTTCGGCGTCAAGCTGAGTTTTTAACGCACGAATTACCGGTGTGGTAAGAACCATGTCGCCAATGGAGCTGAATCGTATGAGGAGAATCTTTTTCAAGGGTTCAAAGATAAATGTTTTGAATAATAACGATATTATTTAAGGGTTGGTATGTTTTAGTAACAGAACTTGTTTAGAGTCTTTTATTTGAACTGTTGGTAAAATATTGCAAATCAGAAGAATGGAAGGCCGTATAAAAATGAATCAAAACAGCCCCGGGGTTTTAACCCGGGGCAAAATAAAAAACCTTATCTAATCAACCGGCTCAAACTCCGATTTTTCAGCACCGCAGTCGGGGCAGGTCCAGTCGTCGGGAATATCTTCAAAAGCAGTGCCGGGCGGAACACCGTTATCGGGGTCACCCACGGCAGGGTCGTACACCCAGCCACAATCCATGCACTCATATTTTTGAAGCTTTTTAGCAGGCTCCGCTTCCGAAACAGATTTTGCCTGTGCTGCCTCCTTACGCATCTCTTTTGAGAGATAGGTGGGCGCATTTTTGGGTGCAATGCCTTTAAATACGGTATGAAAGTAACTGTACGTTAACGGGGTTTCATCAGTTAGCATGGCACCCTCTTTTAACAAACCAATAAAAAGGTAATGGCTGCCCATGTCGATGGTTTCGGTTAGTTCAAACGCCATCCACGAAACCGATCCTTCGGTTACCACCGGTATTCCTTCGGAAGTGCTAATATATTTTGTTCCGTCAAATTTATCGGTTTTTGCGCCCGAGCGATAGCCAAATTTATTGATTAAATCGCGCTCGCAATTTTGAGATAATACCGATACCGAAAACCTTTTGCTGTTTAAAATCATGGCGGCGGTAAAATTATCCTTATGACAGCTTATCCCGAATTTAGGCGGCTCGGCAGTTACCTGAAATGCCGTATTGGCCACGTAACCGTTTTTTTTACCTTCCCACCCGGTTGAAATTATATATAAGCCGTAGCTTATGGTTTTAAAAATATTTGAATCCATTTTACGTTTGTTTGGTTAATAATTAAGGGGTAAATATAACCATAAACAATTAACTTTGCCGCTTCTTACAAAGTATAAAGATGCAACATATCATAAAAACACTTTTTTTTATCTGTTTTATTACGTGGGTTTCTGCCGGCTATTCGCAAAGCTATTCGCTAAACAGCAGCACCGGCGGACAGGACGAGGCCATTCTTCACATGATGAACAAACAGGTAGGCCAGTTTTTCAGAAGGTTTAACATGGAAGAAGACCAATATGGCAAACTACTTAAAAAAACCGACTTGCGATACCACAACCGTAAAATCAGAATTAAGTTGCTTGAGCAGATGTTTGACGTTCACAACCCACGTACAAACAGTAAGTTAAAACAGTATTTTATTGAAGATGTTACCAACAAACGCAATCCGTTTTATTTGGAGTTTTTAGACAACAACTGGTTTGCCGAAGTGGCTGCCACCTTTACTGCGGAAGGCAAAGAGCAGCACCTTATTTTGTTTTTACAGGTCGAAAAGTCGGGGTTGGGTTCAAAATGGGTTATCAGCAATGTTTACTACAATTATACCAGCAGCTTTTTTCCCGACATCGACAGTGCCGAGGCCATGAAATATTTTTTGCATCCGCAAAGCCATGAGCTTGATTTTATGAACCTTCACAAAGCACTTGATCACCCGTCACGTATTCAATATTATGCTTCCGATAATTTTCAGCCCGATTATCTGACCCTCTTTTTTTACCTGATGAAAACCGGCAAGCTGACTTTCAAAGAAATTACCAATGTAAAATTTCATTTCTTTCAAATACCCGATTGGTATTTTGAGTTGTCTTATTACAATAGAAGCGATACAAATTCGGGCTGGCTGATTTCAAACCTGAAATATATTAAAGAGGACGAAAAACCCCAATTAATCAGATTTTATAAATCATGTACAGAAGAATAGTTTTAGTTTTATTTGTTGCCCTATTATTGAGCTTGCCGCCGGCCAAAGCGCAGGAAAAACACCCTTCGCTTTCAGCCGATGAAGTGGCCGCATACAAGGAGCAAAGTAAAATGATGATAAGCTATCTTGAAGGTACGCTGAACTTTTTGGGCGACCCGGGGGAGGTGATGGCAGAAAAAGAAATCATTATCAACGACAGCTATTTAAAAATGTTTCGTGACCCGGAAGTACAAATTGAAGACGATTTGGACGAAAACCGTGAAGTGCCGCTGCGCAAAGATGTTCAGGCCTATTTAAAAGACATCATCTTTTTTTATAAAGAGGCGGTTTTTTCATTAGAAGTTACGGCCATCGACCAAATTACAGGCCAAGAGGGCGAAATTGTTTTTAAAGCTACCGTAAATCGTAATTTAAAAGGGGTTACCGTTAACAACGACACGGTAGATTTTAATGTGCTGCGATACATAGAAATAAATCTCGACCCCTTTAAAAAAGATTTAAAAATTGCCAGCATCTACACCACCAAACCCGATGAAAAACGAGAGATGCGCCGCTGGTGGGCTGAGTTGCCCCTGCCATGGCGCGATTTTCTCGGCTCGAAAATATTGATTTTCGACACCCTGCCCATGAATCAGGTGGTGTCGTTTAACGATAGCATGGCCGTAATTTTACGCCCCTGTAACACCATCGAAACCGATTCGTTGCTCATAAGCGGTGACGACACCCTGCGGTTTTCAAAGCTGCCGCAACTTGATTCGGGAAGTTATACGGTGGTTTACAACCATGATACCTTATGGGAAAAATGCCCCGATACGGTTATGGTTGATGTGGCGGCATTGGATAAAAAAATTAAGCATCTGCTTGAAACCAAAAGACTTAACATTAGCAACAACTATTTAATTCAAACCCTGCAACCGGTTTCAAGAATGGCTTCGCTGGAGATGCTAAAGGCTTCAAACATGCTTGTCAGCGATATTACCCCGTTGCGGACACTGAATAAACTATCCACCCTTGATGTTTCAAAAACAGCGGTAAAATCGTTGGAAGCGCTACGGTTTTCGTTTAACTTAAAACAGCTTAACATTGCCGGCACTCCGGTTGATACCATCGAAGTATTAAAAAATCTTACCCTACTTGAAAAACTGATTATCGACAGCACTTCGATAACCGATTTATCGCCCTTAACCGGTTTAAAACAGCTTACGTTTTTAAGCATGGCTTATACACCTGTAACCGATTTAAAACCCGTGGGGCAGTTGCCATCGCTAAAAAGATTAATACTCACCGGCTCCGCTGTTACCAACTTGTCGGCGTTGGACAGCCTCACGCAATTGCAATATATTAACCTCGACAATACCGGCGTAACGGATATATCGCCGTTGGCAGCCGATAAAAATTTAACCACCATTCAGGCAAACAACACAGGTATAACCGAAATAGCTTCGTTGCAGGACAACAAAAGCCTAAAACTGATTTATTGCGACAATACCGGAATCGACAGGCAGAAAGCCATTGCATTTATGGAAAAAAATCCGGCATGCCTTGTTATTTTCGACTCGCAACGACTGGTAAGCTGGTGGAACGGTTTACCCGACTACTGGCAAAAAATACTTTCTGCCGGTTATCATGTGGCCGCAACACCCACCAAAGAACAGTTGCAAAAAATTGTTAACCAAAAGGAGTTGTTGCTTTCAGGAAATGAAAAAATAAAAAACCTCTCCCCTTTAAAGATGCTGTTTCGCCTTGAATCGTTGGACGTTAGCAACACCAACATCAAAAGCCTCGAGCCTTTGTCAGGACTAAACAATTTACGATACATTAACCTGAGCAGCACAAAAATCAATACATTAACCGCCCTGAAAGAGCTGTCGAATTTGCAGGAAATTCGCCTTGACAGAACCTTGGTTTCCGATATTATGCCACTTGTAAAAAACAAAGATTTAACAAAGGTGTATTGCGATGAAACAGATGTAACAACCAACAATGTGCTTGATTTTATGACAATGGTCCCCGGTTGTTTGGTTGTTTATCAAACCGACCGATTGAATTTTTGGTGGAACAACCTGTCTGACGAATGGCAAAAAGAGCTGTCCAAACAAATTGGCATTGACGGAAATCCTTCCAAAGAGCAATTGCAGCAAATTGCCAACCTGAAAACAGTTTCCATAAAAAACAACAGCCGAATTACCGATCTGGAACCTTTAACGGTATGCAGGCGTTTAAACACGCTGTCCATAAGTTTCACCGGCGTATCAGACCTTTCGCCTCTTGTTGAAATGGATAGCCTGCGCACATTAAATTTACCCAACAACCCCATCACCGATATTGAGCCGATTGGCAGGTTAACGAAGCTTGTTGAACTAAATCTTGAAAACACCGGAATTGATGACCTGACGCCACTTGCATCTTTAAAAAAGCTTCAAAGGTTAAACCTTGCCGGCACTAAAGTCCGCCGATTAAAACCACTTGCCGGTTTGGTAAATTTAAAGGTTTTAACCATTAACAACACCAAAGTTAACCGGTTGTCCGATTTAAACGGCCTTCATAACCTCGAACGGTTAATCTGCTACAACACTTCGCTGCGTAAAAAACGGGTGGATGCTTTTAAGGCTGCTCATCCAAAGGTGGAGGTTGTTTTTTATTAGAGTTTTTGTAGGGCTATTTCCAATACCTCCCTGTGGTCGAAGGCCAATGGTGGTAAACTTTTAATATTAAACCACTGTACTTTAGCCGCATCATCGCCTGCACTTATCTTGTTATCCGAATTTAATATTCCCCAAAATACTACCGAGATGGTTCTTCCTCTCGGATCCCGTTCAAGGGCGCTAAAGGCGCGCAACTGCTTTAGGTTAACGTCCGAAAGGCCTGTTTCTTCCTGCAACTCTCTTGCTGCTGACTCTTCCAGTGTTTCATCCATATCGACAAAACCACCAGGCAGTGCCCACCTGTTTTTGTAAGGCGGGTTTTTCCGCTGAATGAGCAATACAAAAGTATCATCAGCATCTTTTTTAAAAACAACCGCGTCAATCGTTAAAGCCGGACGGGGATATTTATATTGATAAGGCATAAAAATATTGTTTTTGAATTTTTTTTACTAATTAAAACAAAATATTCCATAACGCTATTACCACGCACCAAATAACTAACCCAAAGCTCTTTCGGTTTAACCCCTTCAGGGTTACAATTTGTTTCAACTGCTACTTGTTTCCCTGCACTTCGTACAGGGCTATGCATATTAAATCCCTTCGGGATTATGCATATACAAAATATAGATGGGTTCCGGTACTTAAAGCTCCCTCAAAACTCTTTCAGATTTACCTGCCCGTCCGGCTTGATCGCGGCAGGCAGGCGGGTATTCTGAAAGATATTATCTATCTCATTACAAAACAATTACAGAATCCTGTTTCGTCCGGGTTACCCGCCTGAATAACACATTCGGGCAGGCCCACCCGCGCCATACAGGAACGTTCGGACGGGCAAATCCGGACGAGCTTGTAGGTGAATCCGCAGGTTTTGTAAACGTTTCTGGCAATTGAAATTAAAAACCTACCTCACAAACACCTTTTTAGTATAAACACTTTCCCCGGTTTGTACTTTTACCAATACATAGCTGTTATGAACCATAACCCTGACCTTTGATAAACTTGCCGGCGGCATCACTTTTGAAAGGATGCTTTGTCCTGTAAGGTTATAAATTGTAACGACTTTCTTATGATCAGCAGCTTTACTACCGGTTTGAATATAAATCCAATTGTTAAAGGAGTAAATGTTTATATCAGCATTGGCATCATTATTTTCAACACCATCGGGTGAACGGTTAAAATGAATCAAAAACCGGTTGGGTGCCTGATAATTAACCGCATCAAACCGGTAAACCGGATTGATATTAAGCACCTGCATGGTATTTAACCGTAAATCTTCAAGAACAATTTCCGTATTGGGAAGTTTGTAAATTTCCTCTGCGGTAATGGTTTGCAAGCCGTTTTGGCCTGCTTTAAAATTAAGCTGAACGGTTCGGCTTTCACCATAATCCAAAGGCTGCATGGCATCAATGGAATACTTTTCCAATCCTTCAACCGTATAAAGCTGTGGTGCATTGTCGGAACCTTTCATTTTTCGGGTATCATAATTCAGGTCATAATCCTGCGACAGGCCATCGGCAAACGAAATCCAGACCCTGTCTTTTCTTCCCCCGCTACTTGCCGTGAGCGCCAAATGAGGATATATATCGTCTCCGGATGTCTTATCCGACTTATAAAAACCCTGGCTTGAAGAATACTGCGCCGTAACCGGAATAGTAAGATGTGATGTCTGATAGGTTGCCTGAACAAAAAAGGCCTGTCCCATGGGAATAACAGCATCAGTCAATGTTCCGCCTCCAGTAGCCCAGGTTCGGTAATTTCCATCGTCAGGATCCCAAAGCCACAGGGAGCTGCTTACCCCTTCCATATTCCATAATTGCACTGCGGGATGCATCCATTTTATGGGACTTGGAAACGGATTACCAATCAAATTATATCCCAACGAAGGATCGGAATATGAAAGATTAACATACACATCCGAATCGTTTAAAACACCCGTAAATACAGCTGTTGAATCAAATCCCGCTTCCACCCACGCTTCAAAACCTTTTCCAAGCGGCATGGGTGTATTAAGGTCGATTAAACCCGAACGACTATCAGTTGCCTCAACATATTCGCTCATCCACACATCGGGGTTGTGGTTAAAGAAAAAGCTGCTGATTGTGGCATTCTCCGTCATGGCCGACACCTCATGCCATCTTCCGGCGGTGAGAAATCTTTCCACAGTTGCGCTGTTGGAAATAGTAAGGTGTTGTTCTCCAATCAATGAAGCATCGCCAACGGCATCCGACCGAATAGTAAGGTTATTACAAACCGCTCCATCGCTAACAATTATCGGGTAATGTGTTGCACCTGAAGGGATAATAACATTGGTGGAGTCAAACGGAATTTCCGTGGAGTTCCAGTTGGCAGTTTCGTACCAACTGCTGTCAACCGCACCTGTCCAGGTTGCTGTAACAGGAATGTTACTGAGTATGGTAACGCTGTCGATATAGCTGTTAACCAGGTTTTCGCCGTTGGCCAAAAAACCGATACTAACATTGGCCAATCCATCGTAATCTTTCAGGTTTACAGCATATTTACTCCACCCGCTACTACCTGCAACTACATAGTGCGGCGTAATATCCGTCCATGCGCCGCCATTTACTGATGCCTGTACTTTTATGCCTGCGGCACCAGAAAAGACATTTTCATTGTGATAAAACCAAAACGTCAATCCCATACCACTTAATCCGGTAAAATCCATTTGGGGTGTTGAAAGACGCCCTTCAGTACCTGCCGAGGCATTTTTTCCATTATACATTGCCATATAATTTCCCTTAATTACCGAGGCTGTCGGATAGGTACCACTTGCTGCTTTCGACCAGTTTGGTGCAACATTTCCATTGACAACAATGGTGTTATGCCAACATTGAGGCGGCACACTGTTTTCAAATCCTTCGGCAAAAGGAAACGACGTTACCGGTGCGCATTCCGTTGTAAAATAATCGGGAACCGACCAACTGCCACCGCAATTGGCACGAACATACCAGGTATATTGTGTTCCTGCTGATAATGTATCAACGGTTAACGGGTTGGCAGTTACTGTTGACCAGGGTTTACCGGTGGTGTCAGTCCCGTAAGACAAAATACGTATGTTCCACGAGGTTGCATTGCCCTGCTCTGTCCAACTCAATATTTCAGTACTGCTGTTAACATTTTGCGAGGCTAGATCGAAAGGGGTAAGACAATCAGTTATGGGTTCGTAGTTGATATCGTCAATCTCAATAAGCTGATAGCGGTCGGTTGAACCGTGTTTAAACGCAATGTACTCGTCAGTAAGAGTATAAGTCCCCCCGAAATATACTTTATACTCCGCATAGGTATTTGATAAAGTAAATGTTTTACGTGGTGTAAAGGTAGTTTCATCCGAAGGATCCGACATGGTTCCCACTATTAAAGTGTAATTGTTATAATACCCCTTGGCATAAAAACGTATTTGATTGTGTTGTGATGCCAGATCGGACAACTGCGGAGAAATCAGGAGGAGAGTAGCATTTCTATCGTAATAATTATACATCTCCACATGATTGGGTGCCGAGTTGGGATTATGATTGTTAACGGTTTTTACATAGCTACTCGTGGGATATTGCGAATTATTGATAGATGACCAGCAGATGGGTAGCTCGGGCACGGTAACTCCGTCGAAGTTTTCCGTAAATGTAGCTGAATAGGTATCGCAATCGGTAACAAAAGTATTGGGGCCTATCCAGTCGCTGCCGCAACTGCTGCGAACATACCAGTCGTAATAGGTGGCGGATGTAAGCGTGTCAACGGTAAGCGGATTGGCAGATGTGGTTGCATAAGCTACGCCGGTAGTGTCGGTGCCTTCGGGTACAATTCTTACATCCCACGAGGTGGACGAGCCGTTTTCTAACCAATGTAACGTTACCGAAGTGGTTGTTATATTGCTTTCCGACTGGTTGGTGGGGTGCGGACAAGCCGGCATGGGTTCGTACACAAAATCATCGATATAAGCAGTTTTAGAGCTGGAACCTGTACCGAGTTTAAATGCAATATATT
>JALVAQ010000185.1 GCA_027011095.1 Bacteroidales bacterium | reverse complement strand
CAACATTTTCTAAATTTAAAGGTAACTTCGCTTTTCTTGTTAAAAATTCGGTAGTTAAAAATATTTTATTAGAACAGAACAAAACCAAACTTCCAATCTCAAATATTCATCAGTTTAATATTGATGCAAAAAAGGAATTCAGCGTTTCCGTTAATGCTTGTTTATTTTCGTGTTTGTTTGGTAATAAATCAGATATGATTATTGATGAATATGATTTTTATACAAAAAAATTAATACGAGAATACGGTTGGGTTAATAACAAATTTGTGGCTAATGTTGATTTGTATTTAAAATCACAAAATATAGACGGAAGATTTCCTTTTATTTGGAGACAAGGAGTAAAGCACGATGCGTCTAAAATAATGGAATTAGAAAGCGTTAACGGACACTTTTTAAACAAGAATAAAGAAACGGTTGAAATAGAAAAGGATTTGGTTTACAACCTGTTAAAGAGTTCTGATTTAAAAGGAACCGTAATTGATAAATCTCGTAAATATACGATTATTACACAAAAAAAAGTAGGGCAAGATACAAAATATATTAAAGAATTATATCCAAAAACGTATAATTACCTTTTCCAAAACATTGAATATTTTAAGAAAAGAAAATCAAGTATCTATAAAGGAAAGCCTCTTTTTTCAATCTTTGGAATTGGAGATTATTCATTCAAACCTTACAAAGTTGCCATTGCAGGAATGTATAAAACAACCACTTTTTCACTTATAAAACCAATTAACAACAAACCTGTTATGCTTGATGATACTTGTTATTTTATTGGTTTTGAAACATTAATTGAAGCGGAAATAACGTGGGTTTTATTAAATAAAGAAATAACGCAGAATTTTATTCAATCAATTGCATTTAAAGATGCAAAGAGAATGATAACGAAAGATTTGCTGATGAGAATTGATCTGAATGAAATAATAAACGAAACAGATTTTCACGAATTGAAATCGGAAATACCTTATTTGAATATCGTTGATTGGGAAAGTTATAAAGAACAATTTACCAAGCAAGAATTTAATAAAAATATGCAATTAATTCTTTTTAGTGAACAAGCACTACACACAACAAAAGCTATACGTAATACGGGTAAAGTACTAAATACGAACATTGTAGAAGCAAATAAAATTAGTAATAAATTGAAAGTGTAGAGCTTTGAAATACCGCACTACGCATAGCCAAACCGAAGGCCGGAATTCTTACCAATGTGAGATATCCGGTTAACCAGGCAAAAAATTCTTTCAAAATATTATAAACAGTCTTTAACAATAACAAATACCCTTTGTACTTTTTTGTGTTACTTTTGTATGCTGATAATTCCAAATTGATTTTATGAGTGTTTTCTGTATGGTTATTTAAAATAATCATGATGGCATTTTACAAGATTGATAAAAAAGCGGAATTGTTGTTTCTTAAATAAAGGCTTGCAGAAGAGGATATGTACAAAAAGGATTATAGTTCCAGGAAATATGTAATCATTTTCATTTTTTCAATGATACTGATTCTGTTTATTGTAAAACTATATTACCTGCAGGTTGTTGAAAACAAATACACTACATCAGCAAAAAATCTTGTAATCCGCACTGTTACCGAGTACCCCATGCGTGGGCTTATTTACGACAGAAACGGCAAGCTGATTGTCTACAACGATGCTGTTTACGATTTGATGGTCATTCCGCGTCAGATAAAAAATCTTGACACCAATGAATTTTGTACCCTGTTAAACATCGACACGGTTTATTTTAAAAAGCGGTTAAAAAAAGCCATTCATTACTCCCGGTACAAACCTTCGGTATTTATCAAACAACTTTCGAAGGACGAATACGCCAAAATAGAAGACAAGATGTACAAATTTAAAGGGTTTTTTGTACAGCGGCGTGCCCTTCGAAAATACACCACACCCATTGCGGGACACCTTTTGGGAAGTGTGGGAGAAGTAAATCAACGCGACTTAAAACGCGACAGCTATTATCGTTCGGGCGATTACATCGGGAAGTCTGGTATTGAGCGCTTTTACGAAAAACTGCTACGCGGAACCAAAGGAACCACCATGATTCAGGTTGACGTACATAACCGTAACAAAGGAAGCTATCAAAACGGAAAATACGATACGTTGGCGGTATCGGGTAAAAACCTAACCCTTAGCATTGATGCAGACCTCCAGGCTTACGGCGAAAGACTCATGCAAAACAAGGTGGGCAGCATTGTTGTTATCGAACCAAAGTCGGGTGATATTTTAGCCATGGTGAGCAGCCCCGGATTTGACCTTAATTTGCTAATAGGCAGGTCGCGGTCAAAAAACTACACCCGGTTACGCAACGACTCGTTAAAACCGTTGATGAACCGTGCTGTCATGGGTGCCTATCCTCCCGGGTCAACCTTTAAAATGATTAATGCCCTTGTGGCACTGCAAGAGCATGCCATCACCCCCAACACAAAATTTACCTGTCAGGGTCCCGAGTCGCGGCCCATCAAATGTACCCATCATCATAAAACGCCATTGGCACTTAACGAAGCCATTAAACAATCGTGCAACCCGTACTTTTGGAATACCTTTAAAAGCCTGCTGAATAAACCGTCGCTTGGAGGAACTCACAATGCCTACGAAAAATGGTATAACGATGTAAGGAGCTTTGGTTTCGGGCAAAAGTTCAATACCGATATTCCGTTTGAGCTTAAAGGTAATATTCCTTCGAGAGCATATTTTGATAAAGTATATCGCGGCAGCTGGAATGCCTTAACAGTCAGGTCGCTGGCCATCGGACAAGGGGAAATACTGGTTACTCCCATTCAGCTGGCCAACCTAGTGGCTATTATTGCCAATAAAGGCTATTACTACCCCCCGCACTTTTTAAAACAGGCCGATGGAGAGGACAGCATTGTGGCTAAATTTAAAACTAAAGTTACCACGGTTGTAAAACCTCAATATTTTGATGTGGTACAACACGCCATGCGCGATGTTTTTGCCATGGAGCATGGAACGGCACACTATTATGAGGTTGACAGCCTTCAGCAATGCGGCAAAACGGGGACCGTTCAAAACCCACACGGCGAAGACCACTCGTTGTTTATTGCTTTTGCACCTTACAACGACCCAAAAATAGCCGTTTCGGTGGTGGTTGAAAACGGTGGATACGGCTCCAAATGGGCAGCCCCCATTGCCAGCCTGCTTATGGAAAAATATTTAACAGGAACCGTAAAACGAAAGAGGCTTGAAAAAAGAATTCTTAACGGCGACTTAATTCATCATAAAAAGAAGTGACAAAAAGAGGAAATATAATTGCCAATACCGATTGGGTAACCGTAGGTTTGTATTTACTGCTTGTAATTGGCGGATGGTTTACCATTTATTCGGCATCGTTCGACAACCCTTCGGTTTCCATGTTCGACTTGTCGGAACGGTTTGGAAAACAAGCTTTGTGGATTGCACTGGCTTTATTGCTTGCTTTTGTTATTATGATTATCGATGCCAAGTTTTTTTCGGCCTTTGCCTGGTGGATTTACTTTTTCATTGTCTTTATTTTGATTGGCGTGTTGTTATTTGGTAAAACGGTGGCAGGCTCAAAATCGTGGTTTCAAATAGGGAGCTTTGCCATTCAGCCTGCCGAATTTGCCAAATTCGCCACTGCACTGGCACTGGCTAAATATTTGGGTAAACTGAACGTTAACATGGGATTGTTAAAAACCAAGCTGGTGGCAATTACCATCATCATGTTTCCATCGTTACTTATTTTGCTTCAAAACGATACCGGTTCGGCACTGGTCTATTTCTCTTTTATTTTAGTGCTTTATCGCGAAGGATTTTCAGGAATTTTTATTGTGTTGGGGCTGGTGGTAGCCGCCCTGTTTATTCTAACCTTGTTAATAGGAAAACTCTATTTAATATCGGGGCTGGCCTTGTTGGCTTTGTTGGTTATATGGGTATCAAAAAAAGCGCGAAAAAGCTATAAAACCATTATTCTGTTGTTTGCACTGTCATCGATGTTTGTCTTTTCGGTTCATTTTGCCTTTGAAGAAGTTTTACAACCGCATCAACGCAATCGTATAAAAATTTTGCTTGGCATGATGCATGACCCCAGAGGAGTAGGATATAACGTTAACCAATCGAAAATAGCCATTGGTTCGGGCGGCTTAACCGGCAAAGGATTTAAACAGGGGATGTTAACAAGGTATCATTTTGTTCCTGAGCAAAGTACCGATTTTATTTTTTGTACCGTGGGAGAGGAACGCGGGTTTATCGGGAGTTCCCTCCTTTTAATAACCTTTTTGGCATTATTGATAAGGCTGGTCTTTTTGGCGGAACGACAGCGGTCGGCATTTAGTCGTATTTATGGCTATGGCGTAGCATCGGTGCTGTTTTTCCATATTGCGGTTAATGTGGGTATGACCATAGGCCTGATGCCTGTGGTGGGTATTCCTTTGCCATTTTTCAGCTATGGCGGCTCATCGCTGTGGGCCTTTACCATTTTGCTGTTTATTTTTATAAAGCAAGATGCCAACCGGCTGAATGTACTGTAATTTATATCGTAATAATACTTCCGCCCCACGAAAGGCCAACGCCAAAACCGGCCACCATAATGGTATTGCCTTTTTTAATTACCCCTTTATCCATGGCTTTTTTTATGGAGATGGGGATGGATGATGAAACGGTATTTCCAACCTCATTTAGTTCGATAATTATTTTTTCCGCCGGGAGTTTTAACTTTTTGCCAAGGGTTTCCAAAACAATGCGGTTGGCCTGATGGAACACAAAATAATCAATCTCGTCAGGTGTTTTTCCGGCATCCTTTAACAGTTGGTTGAACAGTGCAGGGGCTTTTTCCAGGGTAAAATTAAAAACCGTTCCGCCGTTCATATACAGTTTTGCATGATTTTTTATATTGCCGAAAGCATCGGTATAATCCGGTTCGGACGATTCAGGTAAGGGGAACCGTTCTCTTCCATGGCGCACAATAATTTGGTCGTATTGGCTGCCATCGGTACCAAAAATAAACTGTCCTATATTATTTTCAGCACTTTTTTCCAACAGGGTTGCCGATGCGCCATCGCCAAAAAGTGCCAGCGTGTTGGGGTCTTTGGGATGAATAATCCGGTGGGTGGTTTCGCCGGTGAGCAACAATACCTGTTGGGCGTTTCCGGCTTTTATTAACGAATCGGCAAGGCTCAAACCGTAAAGGTATCCCGTGCATCCCTGGTTAAAATCGAAGGCACCGCAATGTTGCGAAAGTCCAAGCCTGTTTTGAATGATACAGGCCGATGCCGGAGTAATGTAATCGCCTCCGGAAGTACAAAAAATAATAAAATCGATGAGCGACTTGTCAATATTGTTTTCCGAAAAAAGCTTCTCCGCTGCCTTTACTGCCAGGTCGGATGAGGTTTCGTCAAAAGCTGCCACATGTCGTTGTTCTACTCCGGTAAGGCGGGTTAATTCCTTAATTTTAAGCGAAGGAAACCGTACCGCCAAATCGTTGTTGGTGATGCAGCCTTGCGGAACATGCCATGCTATGTATTTAATCAGGGTCAACTTTGCTAAATTTATTGGGGTTATAGGTTTTTTTTGCCTCAATGGCCTTTTGCTTGTAAAATTCTGCTTTTTGCTTATCGCCCTTTGAGTTGTAATAATTATAAAGAAAGATGCCGGCTTCGGGACGGGTTCCCAGGGCGATGGCTTTGTTGTAGTATTTGATGGCAGTAAGTGTGTCGCCAAACATAACATAATAATTACCCATATTTATGTATGGAACATCGGCTTCGGGTTCCATTTTCATAATAATTTTATTTTCATCCAGCGCCTTTTGAAAAGCCCCTTCCCTAAAATAAATATTGGCCAGTTTCGACCTGCTGATGATAAAAGTGCTATCGATGGCAATGGCTTTTTTATAATATCTCTCAGCTGAATCGTATATTTCCTGAAGCTCGTAGGCGTTGGCTATATCGTAATAAATCAGCCCGCTTGTGTGTTCCGGTTTATATTTTAAAGCCTGATTAAAATAGTAATGTGCCTTTTTAAAGTAATCAAGCATTTCGTCTTTACTTTTGCGGGCTTTTTCTTTTTCCCCTCTCTTACTGTATGCCATGTAACGGATTCGTGCCTGATTACCATGAATTTTTGAATAGATGGAACCCAAATTCAGCCATGCCGAATAAAAGGTAGAATCAAGCTCCAACGCTTTGTTATACCGTTTTTCGGCTGCCGCAATATTGCGCCTGATAAAATGATAGGGGTTGACAGGTTTTGCCAACTCACGGTTCACTTTTTTTATAATTTCGGCTGCCCACAAATCGTTGGCTTTTACCGAGTTTTCCAAAAAAGGCATATCCGAATTAAACAACAAATATTGCGACCGCCACTGAAAGTTACGAATATGTACCCAGTAGCCCATGGGCAGTAAATACAATAATGAAAGTGCCAACGCGATGGTTACCGGCTTAACGGCAACCCTTTGTTGTTTAAAAACCGAGTGTTTGGGGATTTCGATAAACAGCCATACAACAAACCATGCAAAAGCCAGCGAAGTATAAAAAGCAAACCTGTCGCCAACGATACCCGGAACCGGCATCACAATGTTGGCATACATGGAAATTTCAACAAGAAAAAACAGAATTATAAACGAAATAATTTTTTTCTGCTTAAAATTGCGAACGGCAGCAACAAAAATACCCACGTAAAACAAAAACGAAAGCCAAACCAACGGATTAGCCCAGTTGGTTACCGGAATCATGTTAAAACCATAGTAATACCTTAACGGATAAGGAACCACGAGCAACTTAAGATAGAAACCGAGAATATAAAACGAAGTAGCCAGCTTATTAAAAAAGTTGTTTTCGTAAAACAAAGGATTTTCAATGTAGCGGAAGTTTCGCTCAAAGTTAAACAGCACTACCGGTGCTAAAAATATGGCAAAACCCAACAACGCTGTTATGCCAGTAAAATAGAGCAGCTTCTTTGTACGAATTTCGGTAAAAAAGTACAAAACCAACGGAAAAACAGCAAGATGCACAATGGCAGTTTCTTTTGAAAGAAGAGCCAATATGTAACTTACAATACCCCAGTAAACAAACTTATTTTTGTTGGTATCAACCCATCGGACAAAGAGCCACATGGCTTCAAAGGAAAAAACAAATTCCAACAGAATATCACGGTTTTTCAGGCTTGCCACTACCTCGGTATGGGTAGGATGAATAAGATAAAGCAGGGTGATAAAAAAGGCTATCCAGGGTGAATACCCCTTCAACAACCGCCTGAGAACCCTAAACAGAATTAACAGTCCGAGGATATAAAGCAACAGATTTATAAAGTGGCTTACTGCCGGATTCCAAACATACTTTTTGGTAAATTGATATTCAAGGGCGTAAGTAACCCTGACAAGAGGCCTGTAACCGTAAGCATTACCCGACTCATGGGCATAAAAAGTGGTAAAAATTTCGGGGATGGCTGCAACACCTTTTGAAGTTTGTGGGTTATTTACGTTAATGTATTTATCGTCAAGCGAAAACCCGTTAAAAACAACATTGCCGTAAAAAATAACCGTAACAATAACAATCAGCCATTTTAACAATGTTGGGTTTCCCTGTTCAATCATACTTTTCAGGCCTGTTCTTTCCCAAAAAGACAATTTCTTTTGTTTCTTTTTTCCTTTTCCTTTTTTACTCATGTTTTAAAACCATTTTATTCCAAAATGAGCCAGTGTACGCAGTGTTTGCCTACGTGATTCGATAAAACCCATATGGCCGACATTGTCAAGAATTAAAGCTTCGGAGTGTTTTGGTAGTGCAATTTGAGGTAAAATCTTTTCGATGGATATGCGCGAATCTTGTTTGCCTATAATAAACAACACGGGGAAATTAAGCTGAGATAATAACTTGCGATGGTCTTCGCGGTCGCGCATGCCCGCCAAAGCTGCCGTAATACCCTGAGCGGAAGTTTTCAAAGAAATTGTTTTCAGTTCGTTAATTTTATCGGCATACTTATCAATGTTACTTTCGGCAAATAACAGTGGAATAAATCCTGCAATAAAATCTTTGTGATTTTTTTTAACTATTTCGATGGTTCGATTACGATTGATTTTACCCTGTTGGTCATCGGCACCGGCATGCGAGTGGAAAAGCACCAGCCCTTTAAGCATATCGCCATACTTTTTGGCAAACGCGAGGGCAACATAACCACCCATCGAGTGCCCCGTAATAAGGCATTGTGTAACCTTTTCGTGCTGCAAAACGGCTGCTACCGCATCGGCCATAAATTCCATGCTGTGGTTTTCCGAAAAAACATCTGTTTTTCCAAATCCCGGCAGGTCGATGGTAATTACCTTATTGGTTTTTGAGAGCGCGTTGGCAAAATCGTCCCAAATGGCCATGCTCTCCAGAAACCCATGTAATAAAACCATTGTGGGTCCGCTGCCTGAAATGCTGTAGTTTACAGTATGATTGTTAAGTATAAGCTGTTTTTCCATGTCGAAAAATTTGCCCACAAAGGTAGTAAACTATTTTTGGCAAATTCCGATTCCGGTTTATCAAAAAAGCCTGTCATCATATAACCTTATCCTTCCGCCATAACGGCTTCAATTTCGGCAATGGTTTTGGGGATGGGTTTTCCCAATACGCGGTGCCCCTCTTCGGTTACCAAAACATCGTCTTCGATACGAATACCGCCGAAATCTTTGTAAGTTTCCAGCATATCGTAATTAACAAAATCGGTAAACTTGCCTTCGTTACGAAACTGATCGATTAAATCGGGAATAAAGTAGATGCCGGGTTCAACGGTCAAAACAAATCCCGGTTTAAGTGTTTTTGCCAATCGTAAATAGGCGGTTCCAAAGGTGGTGGCACGTTTGGTGTTTTCATCGTAACCAACATAATCTTCGCCAAGGCCTTCCATATCGTGAACATCCATACCCATCATGTGTCCCAGCCCGTGAGGCATAAACAGGGTGTGTGCTTCGGCTTTAACGGCAGCCTCGGTATCTCCCTTCATAATACCGGCTTTTTTAAGCCCTTCAACAATAACTTTTGCTGCCAAAAAGTGAATGTCACGATATTTTATACCGGGTTTAATGGCATCGATTGCAGCCATGTTGGCATCCAGCACAATTTGGTATATTGTTGCCTGCCGTTCATTAAATTTACCTCCAACCGGCACTGTTCTTGTTATGTCGCTGGCGTAACACTCCGATGTTTCGCAACCGGCGTCGGTAACCATCATACGGCCCAATTCGAGCGTGTTACCATGGTAATGATTGTGTAAGGTTTGCCCATTCTGACTTAAAATAATGGGAAACGATACAGGGCCTGCCAACGCCAGGGCGATACCTTCGATGGCACCTGCAATTTCCTGCTCAATAGTTCCGGCCATGGCCATCTTCATGGAAGTGGTGTGCATATCGTAAGCAACGTCAACGGCCTTTTCAATTTCGGCAATCTCTTCTTCGCTTTTAATTTCCTTGAGTTTTACCACTCCTTTAATAAGCTCCTCCGAAGCAGCTCCTTTAACATCGGCATTGGCAATACCGAGCAATCGCGACAGTTCGATAACCGTTTCGCCACGGTACGGCGGCAGAAAATGAACCTTCCGGTTGTTTTTTAAAGCTTCCGAAACAAAGCTTGTTAAATTGTCGTAGGGGGCAACATTCTCGATGCCGGCTTTGGCGGCCAAATCTTTTACTTTGGGTTGAACACCCATCCAGATAATATCGTCTAAATCGAAATCGTTGCCAAACAGGTAATCTTTGTTGTTGTCAAAATCAATTACCCCGGCAAACCCCTGATTTTGTAATCCGAAAAAATAGAGAAAATGGCTGTCCTGACGAAAATGATATTGATTGGCAGGGTAGTTAAAAGCCGCGTCAACATTGCCTAAAAACAGTGCAATACCCGATTTAACTTCTTTTTTTAACTCGTTACGACGGTTTATATAAACCTCTTTATTAAACATAGTAGTATGGTTTTAAATTTTAAAATGGAAGGTAAAAGTAGCTTATTTTTAGTTTGAGCTATGGTTTTTAAAAATATTTATGATTTAACAACAAAGGCTATTTTGGCTAACTCCTGCTTTTTCTCTCAACAAGAAAACTTTGTCAAAAGCAACGGTTTTTACCTTTTCTTTGTCAAAAAAGCTAATACCTAAAATATATGTATCA
>JALVAQ010000184.1 GCA_027011095.1 Bacteroidales bacterium | reverse complement strand
GTTGTAATTATAAAAATTGTTAGAAATAATTTTTTTAGTTTCAAAGAATAAGAATTGATGTCTCTGTTACATGGGGGGTAGTAGCCATGTGCATCCATGTTGTGTTTTGCCTTACTCACGGGATTCTTAAGCGCAATACAAGTATCATATTAAAAGTTTTCTATACAAACCACCGCCTTTTCTCGGTAATTAAAACAAAACCGACAAAAAACAATATAAGCAGGGTGTTAATGGCAATGGTTGCTGCCGTGTTGTTGAGAGAAATCATGCCTGCTGCGAAATAAATAAACACCGCCAAAGCTGAATAGATTAATACTTTACCCACGTTGTAAGGAACAGGATAAATTTTTCTCCCCCAAAAATAAGAGATTACCATCATGGAAAAATAACATGCAAAATTGGCCCAGGCAGCTCCAATGTAGCCGTATTTTGGAATTAATACAATATTTAGCCCAATGGTTATTGAAGCGCCCAAAAGGGCAATTACGGCTCCGTAAAGCGTTTTGTTGGTTAATTTATACCATACCGATAAATTGTAGAAAATACCCAAAAACAGTTTTGCCGCCAATATGATAGGAACAATTACCAATCCGGCTCTAAAATGAGGGCCTACAAAATATTTAAACAGGTCGATGTTTAGGGTTACCCCGAGGAAGATTAACCAAACAAAAGCCACAAACCAATTCATAACCCGCGCATAAACAATTTTGGAATTGCGCTTTTTTTCTTCAGCAAAAAAGAAAGGTTCAAAAGCATAGCGGAACATCTGAATGAACAGCATCATTAAAATAGCGAGTTTATAATTGGCGCCGTAAATACCAAGTTGGCTTTCGGCGGTTGCAGGGTTGGGCAGCAGATATTTCATAAGTATTTTGTCGGCCACTTCGTTTATCATGCCGGCCAGGCCTATTACCAAAACCGGCAGGCTGTATTGAAGCAGCTTTTTTAATAAAACACCATCTTTGTTAAAAGTAAATGCTTTTAATACAGGTGCTACCATCAGCAAGGTTGCCAGCGAAGCTATTAAATTTGAAACAAATACCAATCCCACATTAGTGGTTAAATAATATGGAAAATAATGCGATGTATCGGGAGCGAGTACTTTGGGAAACACCACAAGCAACAGTATGTTACTCGAAATATTTATCACCACACTTGCCACACGAATGGCTGAAAAGGTTTTTGCCTTCCGGTGAAACCTTAGCCAGGCAAAGGGCAATGCTGTTATGGCATCAATGGCGACAATAAATACCAGCATCATAATGTATTCGGGATGTGCAGCATATCCCATAGCTGTTGACAGGGGGTCGAGAAAAACCCATATTAACACAATAAAAGTTAGTGCAGCCAATAATATAAACTGAAAGCCGGTATTAAATATTTTTTGAGGGTTGGAACTTTGATTGGCATATCGAAAATAGGCGGTTTCGAGTCCAAAGGTGAGGAAAACCACCAAAAAGGCAATGTAAGAGTATAGCTCGGTTATTTGTCCGTACTCGTTTTGGTTAAACACCAGATAGGTGTAAAAGGGTACCAACAAATAGTTAAGCAGCCGTGGAATAATGGTTCCCAGGCCGTAAACAGCTGTTTCTCCTGCAAGGCGTTTTAAGGGGTTGTTTGACATAGGCGACAAAAGTACCAAAAGGGATATTATAAACGAATTATGCGGTTGATTATTATTTACGCAATAAACCAAAATATAACCAATAGCCTTTTTATAGGTTTTTGTAAGAATTGTATTTGAAAATGGTAAAGGGTTTGTTTATTCCCATACGAAATGAGTATGTACAGAAATAACGGAAAATGTATTACAGATTGAAAACGGGAATCAGAGGAACATTATTTCGATTTTAGACCTTTTCTTTTTTTAAGCCATTTTTTAAAAGAACCAGGGCTTTCACCCGAAGGTTTTCCTGTTAATAAGCTTATTACACTGATGTCTTCATCAATTTTTATCCAATGAATACCAAATCCGTCACCTATCAATTTCCAGTTGGAACGTTCCTCCTTATTGGCTTCAATTAAACGAGGAAACCACGCTAAAGGGACAGAAATTGCACGGCCGTCACTTAAGTCAACTTTTAACGTGTCGTCAGTTACTAAAACATCAGTAACTTTAGGTGTAATAATTTCAATTGCCGAAGTAATCATACCATGCCTCCTTAATTTTTTCCTCGTTTACTTTTATTATTTTTTCAATTTTAATCAATTCGTTTCTACGAAATCCATGACTACTGTGAAGTAATATTGGATCAATCCAAAACTTTGCCACACAATTATCTCTTTCTACATGTACATGAACGGGTTCATATTTGTCTCCGGAATAAAAGAAAAACCTGTAAGAACCCTGTTTTATAATTGTTGGTGCCATAATGTGTTAATTGAACCACAATAAACATTATTAGTTCGATATACAAAAGTACAAAATACTTTTAACTTTCCGAATAATAATAATTTGATTTCCTACCCTTTATATTTATTATATTGCATACAAACGGTTTTTGCTGCGGTTTTTATAATGTGGTATTTTTAAAGTATTGAATTTTTGTTCTCAGGAAAAAGGATGTACACAAGATAGAAGTAAGCACGGTTGTAAAAGCCTCTTTATTCTGCATCTAAAACCAACGTAAATATCGTTCCTTTATTTAGCCCCGACTCAAAAGTTATCTTCCCTCCCATTTCGGTTACAATGTTTTTAACAATGGCAAGGCCTACGCCAGTTCCACCGCTTTTAGTGGTAAAATAGGGTTGGAAAATCCGGCTTTTCATCTCTTCGGGAATGCCTCTGCCATTATCGGAAATTTTTATCTCAACGATGTTTTGTTTGCGATTGATTTCAATTTTAACCTCCCCCCTACCCGGCAAAATTGATTGTACGGCATTTTTAATCAGGTTGTTGAAAACACGCAACAATTCATTTTGACGAGCCATCACCCAGGCC
>JALVAQ010000183.1 GCA_027011095.1 Bacteroidales bacterium | reverse complement strand
CACCGGGCTTCACCCGGTGCTATTCAAATAGCATCCCTTCGGGACTTTGGTAAAGAGTTGTTGAAAAAAACAGGTAAAGTTTTTTTAGCTTAACAAAATCGCTATCACATCAAAATAGGAATTAGCCAAAGATAGAAGAAAACAATCTAATCCTTTAAGTTCCGATTCAGACAGAATCTAACTCTTTTACCTACTTTTGCCAAAAGGATTTTTATGGACAAAAAGAAAAAAGAGCGCCGCTATGCGCGGCTTTATAAGCAGATTAATGATTTGATTGAAAAAAGCAGTAATAATCCGTTGTCGAACATGGCCACCATCAACGCCGTGCTTTATCATAAAATGGACGCTTTTTTTTGGACAGGTTTTTACCTGCTACAGGAAGGTAAGCTGCAGGTTGGGCCCTATCAGGGTTCATTGGCCTGTATTAATCTGGCAAAGGATACGGGTGTTTGCTGGGCGGCCATTAACCAAAAAAAAGTAATCAGGGTCGATGATGTGGAAAAGTTTCCGGGGCACATTGCCTGCGACAGCCGCACAAAATCGGAAATTGTTATTCCCTTGTTTGATAATCACAATCATATTATAGGTGTGCTGGATGTTGACAGCAGCACTTTAAATTCGTTTGATGAAGTAGATGCAGAATGGTTACAAAAAATTATTGAACTTGTTTAGTTTGATTAACTTTGCCGCTCAATTTTAAAGTATGAACTGGTTACTACATGCATTTATTATTTTTGCTTTGGCCGTCCATGTGCTTCCGCCCGGACTGCATGCAAATGTTGGCTCCAACAGGCTTCAGGCTGTTATGGCAACAGTTATCGTAAGCCTGCTTCAGGTTAGTATGTTTGGTTTTGGAAGGCTGATTGGAGGCACTTTTTTGCATCTTTTGGAAGGCATTAAATCGGGGGTAATCTTTTTTACCTTCTTTTTAGTAGGTGTGCGTATGGCCATGGAGGCATTTAAAATAAGAAAAGGGAATGTGGTAATGAGGCTTGATAACCCCAGGCTGATGCTGTTAACAGGCGTGGCACAAGGTGTTGATGCTTTTTTAGTGGGGATGGTGTTTTATTTTTTCCCTGAAATTAAATTTGAAGCCAGCCTGATTGCCCTGTTTCTGCTTTCCGCCTTTTTAATATTGCCGGCCATTTATTCTGATGAGAAAAAAAGCGCCTTTTCGCTTGCAGCTTTGCTGTATATATTTGGAAGCATTGTGTTTGTATTTGGTGCGTTGTATAGTTTATTTGTTATTTAAAAAATGAAACCTAAAAATAATCTTATGAAAAAAATATTCATATTAACCATTGCCCTGTTAGCGGGTTTTTTGTCTTTTTCGCAGCCACCAGCAGGCTATTATAACAGTGCTCAGGGAAAAACAGGTTACACTTTAAAAACGGCTCTTTATAACATTATTAAAAACCATCACGATCAGGGTTACTCGGCCTTATGGACTTTTTACCTTACTGGCGATATAATGCCGGCAAACCTCACCAACAGCGGAAACTCCACAAACAAAATTTGGGACATCTATTCCTTTAATCCCAATGGCAGCAACCCTTACGAATATAATGCCGGTTCCGACCAATGTGGTAACTACAGTGGCGAAGGATCGTGTTACAACCGCGAACATACCTTTCCGAAAAGCTGGTTTAACAATGCGGCTCCCATGAAAAACGATGTGGTTCACATTTTGCCCACCGATGGTTATGTGAACGGCAGACGCAGCAACTGGCCCTATTCGGAAGTGGGAAATGCCACCTGGACTTCACAAAACGGGAGCAAGCTTGGCAGCAGCAATGTTTCGGGATATTCGGGAACGGCATTTGAACCCATTGATGAGTTTAAAGGCGATTTGGCCCGTATCTATTTTTATATGGCAACCCGCTACGAAAATGAAATCGGCAGCTGGGAAAACAACTCATCCAATGCCGATGCCGTACTTGACGGAACCAACGACCATGTGTTTGAAGACTGGTATTTAAACCTGATGGTAAAATGGAGCAACGAAGACCCCGTAAGTCAGAAAGAGATTGACCGTAACAACAAAATTTACGATTTTCAGCAAAACCGCAACCCGTTTGTTGACCATCCCGAATACATCACCCTTATTTGGGTTGACCCTTCGGCAGTGGTGAATCCGCTGGACTTAAAACTATCGGTATATCCCAATCCGGTAATTAACAAGCTTCATATTACCTATGCTGATAGCCATGAGGCTGCCTATTTTATTGTTAATATGTCGGGGCAAAAAATAAAATCGGGGACACTGCACAACGAAAACAATATCGACGTAAGCAGCTATCAAAAAGGATTGTATTTGTTAATTGTTACAACCCCTGACGGAAAGTACATTAAACAGTATAAGTTTTTAAAAGCATCATGATTTCGAAACCTTACATAAGAATTACCAAAGCGTTTAAATTTGAAACAGCCCATTCGTTGCCGGGCTACGACGGGCTTTGTAAAAACATTCATGGCCACTCGTACGAGCTGTTGGTTACCGTTGCAGGCACCCCCATCGAAGAAAAAAACCATCCAAAGCGGGGAATGGTAATGGATTTTGGCGACCTGAAAAAAATTGTTCGGGCAGAAATTGTAAAGCCTTTCGACCATGCGCTGGTATTGCGAAGCGATGTTTCGGAAACGTTGGTTGCCGAGCTAAAAAATAATTTTGAAAAAATAATTTTACTCGATTATCAACCCACCAGCGAGATGATGCTGTTGGATTTTGCCAACCGGTTAAAAAACGCACTACCCCAAAACATCGAACTAAAATATTTATTGTTGCGCGAAACGGTTACCTCCTACGCCGAATGGTTTGCCGAAGAGAATTGATTTTGCCATTTGCATACTCAAGCTCGTCCGGATTTGTAATTTGGATGAGTTAGCTACCCCCAAAAAAGCAACAGGTGTTCACTGTATAAGATTACTATGGGTTTCGTTTCCGTCCAACTTCGTTATCCAGACAGGCCTTGACCCTCGTAAATTATTGCTCCGGATTACAAAATCCGGACGAGCTTAAGTGTTTATTTTTTTATCCAAACTCCTCTTACAAGTCTTTTGCAATTATCTGATATAGTGTAGGTATAAGCTCCTTTGGGTAAAAAGTGAATATCAATTGTTGTTAAAACTCCATTTAGCTTTTGTTCGGCAACAACATTTCCTATTATATCTTCAAGCCTAAAATAACAGGTTACATTCGAGAGTGTATTATGTTTTATGTGAATTATGTTTTTTCCGGGATTCGGATACACTAATAAATTTTGTTTATAACTATTTTTCGGATTAGAAGATGTAACCATTCCGTTATCATCAATTTTAAATAATACTATGTCGCGTTCTTGTAAGGGGTTCGTTTGCCAATCGTAATAGGTGGCCATTACTATACATTGATTGTTAGACGTTACAAAAAGATTTTTCATCATGTAATTACCATCACCTGCAAATATTGTTGTCCAGTAAATATCATTTGTATAAAGGTTAGAACACTGTAACACAAGGCTATGGTTCTCGTGTTCAAATTGTGGGGGGTATGATCCGCTCCAATTTGTATTATGCGTACCTCCCATAAATATTGAGTCAGTAGTATTAAAATCCAAACCGCCGGCATTATCCAACGAGTCGGGCAGATATATATAGTTTGAATCAACAACTGATAATCCGGTATCAACTAAATAATAGCTTATATCCAGACTGCTTTCCCTTTTTAGTCGTTTAAAGAAACCAATCCCTTGCAATGCATACGAATAGCTATTCACGGGCATTACATAGTATTGATTGAAAAATTGATTCTTAAAAGGAAAATCTTTTTCTTTTAATTTGCAGAAATTTGTATCGTAAAATGAAACTGATTGAGCGTTAATTAAATGATATGTGTTTGAAGCGACATTGTAATGTATCCTCACGTATCCGCTACTTGTTAAGTCAACAATATAATTTATTAATTCTTTTTTGTTGTTTGTAATAATAAATAAATTGTGATGGCTGGAAGTAAAATTATTGGATATTGCAGTTATTACGATTTGACCTTTAGAATTTGTATCCGCATCAAAAAACAGCTCATGGTTACCTTGAATTCCTAAGATTCCTGTTTGTATAGTGTCTAATTCTTTTGTAAACGAAGAGAAAAAGATATGTTCTTCTGATAAGTCAGTTTTAATTGCGCGTCCTAATATGATAACCGTATCTCTGATTACTTGAATTTTATATGCAACAGTGTAGTAATTTGGAATTGATAAATCAATTGAGTCTTCAATACTCAAATTACTGTCTGAAACATAAAGCCTGCTATTGTAGCCATAGATACCCCACCAACTCATATTCAAAGTATCTGAAAACACTCCATGCCGGGTAAGAAATAAGTATTTATTTGGTTGTAATTCCAATCCGGCTTCAACGGTTTCATCTTCCGGAGAATGAATTTTATAACTTCTGATACTTTGCGCAAAGCTTATGGAATTATTGAAAAGCAATAACCCCAAAAATATAGTTATATATCTCATAATGAAGGTATATACTAATTCACCCTACTTCAATAATTGAGCTACTATGCACCCTCAGCCTTTCCGGTATCCCTCACACCACCTGCCTACCTCGACCGAAAAGGTTTTGCTCCCCCGCATTTGCCTGCTTCGGACGAAATTACTTAATTACGCTTTCTACCGTGCAATCACCAATTGTCGGGAGTCGAAATTGCCCTGTTTATCCGTTACGGTAACAACATAAACACCGTTGGAAAAACGGCCGGCAGGAACAACAACTTCGGATTGTCCTTCGTGCAAAAAGAAACGGTTCGAATAGACTGTTTTTCCGGTAATACCGGTAATGGTACAGGTTATTTGCTGTGATTTTTTTAATTTAACCGACAATACTACCTGTTCGCCATTTGCCAATGGATTGGGATAAAGATTGTTTAGCAACTCCCGGTTAGCTTTTCTACCTGGAAAGATAAAGTCAACGCTTGACAGGCTTAACTCTATAACCATGTTGTCGATTTGAGGGGTTTCTTCATTTAACTCAACTTCAATTTCGGATGTGTTTACACCCGTTACCTCCGGAAAGAGTTTATATTTGGAAAGATTTATTTCCGAAAAATCAAAGTCGCCATCATAGCCCGTGTAAAGGTAAGCCATGCTGTTTCCTGTTGAATCGAGCAGGTAGAGCGAAATATTTTCTCCCGAACTAAGGCCAAATCGTTTCAAACCTCTGTCAACAACAAAAATGTTGCCTTTAATGGCTCCTTCGCCTGCTATTAGTCCTTCGGCGGGTAAAAGGTGAATGTCGTAATCCCAGTTGGTAGTGCAAACATTACAGGTTTCTGAATTTTGCCATTTTAAAGCATCACCGTAATAGGTAGGACACATGCTTCCGTAAAACCCCGATTCCCTGTCGGGTTGGGCTTTTATAAGATAATCACCGTTGGGAAGGTTGTAAAAAATGTAAAAACCCAATGTATCAAACAAAACCGTATCAACCGGAATATAAGTATCAATGGAATCCTTATAGTATAAAAAAGCTTTTCCGCGGTCGATGGGAAAAAGGTCGGCAAAAACCTGCCCCCCAATATGATAGAGAGATTTTTCGCGAATTAAAATCATTTTTGAATAGGCATTGGTACTTGGGTTGCCGTTCATGGTTGACCGGATAATTAGCTTGACACGATAAACACCGGGGCTTAAATAGGTGTGATCGGGGTTTTTTTCATACGAAACTACACCATCACCAAAGCTCCATTTATACGAAACAATGTTTTGTCCCGACGACAGATTAATAAACCTATAATGAAAACGGTTACCCCCCTGTTTTTGAACATACCGGAAACGGGCTTTTAATATATTGGTGTGAAAAGGCATATCAATAAGCAGGTTAACCAATAGCGACATTTCTGTATTCCGGAAAAAACGATAGTAAACCGTTGAGTCGATTTTTTGCTGATTTTTATCCAACGTATAAACTTCAAGTTTTCCCTTTGTCAGATTGGTTCTAATGGTGTCGTAATAAAATCCGTCATCATCGGTAAAAACTTCTTTGTAATAGTTCTGTCCATTCGATTTAATATCAGGCGTGGTAATAATTACTTTGTGATTGGCTATGGCGTTGCCATACTTTTTATTGATAATCTGGCCGGTAACAATAATGTTGTTGGGTTTATTGGAAGTAGCATAAACCTCAGCAACTCCTGATAGCAACAGAGCAATGAATAGTATTGAGTATTTCTTCAACATTTGTGTTTACATTTTATTTTAATGTGTAAATAAGTCCGAAACGCAAGCCGATACCTGAAAGTGGAGTATTGTAAACATCACCACCATTGATACCGTTTATAAAGTAGTTGTATTCCGGCTCTACGGAAAGCAACCATCTTTTGGCAATGGCATAGTCGAGACCAAAACCTATTTTGAAATCATATTGTGGCGAGTGCCTGTTTGCCAAATTATACTTCATATAAACGGCTGACTGGTTTCCCTGTAAGGGGTTGTCTCTTTTTTCAGTCAGAATAAAGTTTACCTGTGAGCCGGCATAAATACTCCAGCCAAACTTGTTTACATGATTATGATAACCAAAAACCAACGATGTTTGCAGGTACAGATATCGGTTGGTCTCTTCCGAGATGGTTATATGCAAAATCGAATCATAAACATCTCTGGTTTGCGTGTGATAAATCGGCGTAACCGTATTTCCAACGGTGTCAAAAGTAACATCGACAACATCTTCGTAACTGCCAAGATAATCCCAACTCATATAATCGGCTTTTACAAAACCTTTGTCTCTTGCATAACTCAGGCCAACACCCGGACGGATAAACCAATGATTATTAAAATAATAAGTTGGCTCAACTTTTATGGCGTAGCTGTTTTGAATGGTTAACGAATCAAAGGGATCAAAAATAAACTCAGGTGAAAAATAGACACCTAATACCCAGTTTCCGGACTGTTTTTTATGGGTAAAAGATTGGTTGTTGTTTTCAATTTTGCCGGGTTTTAAAATTGAAAACGAAAGGCTGTTATTAAGAGAAGTTGTTTTTTTAGGAATTGCCTGAATAGCAGAAAAGTCTGCGGCGGATTCGCCGGTATTGTTAGCTAATGCCAACAAAAATTGTTCGGATATGGAGGCTTTTTCAGGTTGTTGGCCACTTAATGTTTTTGATTTATCAGCAGTGCCTGCGTTGTGTTGCTGCCCATTGTTAACCGGTGCAGATGTTAAACCGGAAGATGCTGTATGTTTTACAACATAATTTTGGTCAGCTTTATGAGTGGTAGTATAGCTGTTTTCGTTTTGTTTTTGAGTATTTTGCTGTTGCTGAATGGTCTTATCTGTTTCAATGTCGATAGCAATATTGCTATTGGTAGTGTTTTGATAGGCAGTCTCTAAAGATGGCTTTTTATCAGGTTGATCATTTTGCAAAGATAACAACCAATAACCAGTCAGCAAAATAGCCGCAACTATCAAAATAGCCGCAACTTTTGCCGACAAAGAACTGTACCACGGAACTACACCTTTGTCCAAAGCAGAAGCAATACCTGCCCAAACGCGCTCAGGTGGCTGAGGTGCAAAATCCTCAAACTTCTGTTTAAACAGGTTGTTAATATGTTCGCTATTGGTCTCCAATGTTTTCTTTTTGTCTTATTTTTTCAAGTTTCTTTTGTAGCGACGCCCTGGCTCTCGACAGCTGTGACTTTGATGTGTTTTCTGAAATTCCCAGCAACTCACCAATCTCTTTATGGGTATAGCCTTCAATTATATTCAGGTTAAAAACCGTTCGATAACCGGCAGGCAACTCTTCAATCACCTTTAAAAGCTCGTTAGCCGACATCTGCTCTACTATATAAGCATTAAAACCGGCTGCTGAACCGGCATGCTCAATGGGCTTTGTAAAAGAACGTTTTATTCGCCGTTTGTAATGGTTGATAGCCGTGTTTACCATGGTTCTTCTAACCCATCCTTCAAACGAACCGTCACCCCGGTAATCTTTTATATACCGGAATATTCTGATAAATCCCTCTTGCATAATATCTTCCGCCTCATCGCTATCGGCAGAAAAACGCAAGCATACACCAAACATTTTTGGTGCAAAAAACCTATAAAAAGACTCTTGTGCCTTTCTATTGTTTTTTTTCAACTGTTCTATTAACGACTTGTCAAAATGCATTTGCGGGCTTATCCATTCGGGCTTAATGATGGCTCAAAAAATAAGCACGCAAATTAATAAAAACTTACATAGGTTTTAGAAATTTGACACTAAGCCATAAAAAATGGTTGCATAAAATAGCTTATATGCAACCGGGCTTACTATTTTAATGCCACGGGGGTTTGTCACGGAAAGCATAAATGGTTGAGTGCCAATCTTAAAAGCCTTGGTTATTTATTTTACTGCCGGCAGTAAGAAAGAGAGGGTAGTATTTAAATCAGCCCTTTAAACAATGCTCGTATCAATTTGGTTCTCAGAAGTGGCAATAATTCCGGCAATGGTGGTGTCGCCGGTTACATTTACAGCTGTGCGAAGCATGTCAAGCGGCCTGTCAACTGCAAAAATTAGCGCGATGCCTTCGGTTGGAATTCCAACCGCTGTAAGTACAATAACCAACATTACCATGCCCGCTCCGGGAACTGCTGCTGAACCGATAGAGGCAAGCGTAGCTGTAAGGATAATGGTTAACTGTTGACCCAGACTTAGGTCCATTCCATAAACCTGTGCCAAAAAAACTGCTGCCACTGCCTGGTAGAGGCTGGTTCCGTCCATATTGATAGTGGCACCCAAAGGTAAAACAAAACTGGCGGTTTCGTTTGAAATGCCCAATTCTTTTTCAGCTGTTTCCATAGTGAGGGGCAGAGTGGCCGCACTGGAACTTGTTGAAAATGCCAACAACTGAACCTGCGTAAGCGCCTTTAAAAATCGTTTGTATTTAATTTTTGTAAAAAACCGGATGATAACCGGATAAACGGCAAAAATCATAATTAGCAAACCCAGTATTACGGTAAACGAATACATGCCTAACGCGGCAAAAAGCGAAACGGTATCCTTTAGGTTGTCACCTGCAATATCAACAATTAGTGCCGCCAACAGAGCAAAAACCCCAAAGGGTGCCATTTTCATAATGATGTCTATCATTTTTAATACAATGTCGTTGGCGCTGTCAATAAACGCTTTAACAGGTGCGGTTTTGCTTTCAGGAAGCATAATCATACTTATACCAAAAAGAAGTGCAAAAAAGATAACTTTCAGCATTTGAGTGTTATCGGTCATGGCGCCAAAAATATTGGAGGGAACCAAATCAACCATAAATTGCAACGGGCTGTTTTGTTTTACATCGGAGGCAGCAGCCTGTTTTTGTTTAACATTGTCGGCATATTTTTGTTTGAACTCCATCACCTTTTCTTCCGGAAATATTTTACCGGGGTTGGTAATGTTTACAATAACAAGCCCTATAGAAATGGCAATTACAGTAGTGAGAATATAGAGCAGAATGGTTTTTAGCCCCATGCGCGAAAGTTTTGAAACATCTTTCAGATTTGTTATCCCGCTTATCAGCGATACTAAAACTAAAGGTACGGCAATTAGTTTTAAGAGGTTAATAAAAATGGTTCCCCAGGGCTTTATGTAAAAAGTGGTAAACTCAATCCAGTCCGCTTTAACCGCTACCAGACCCCATACAATACCAATTACCATTCCGATTAATATCTGCCAGTGAAAAGCTATTTTCTTCATCTGTTTACATTTTATAAATTTTGTAACAGGTTGGTTTCCCTCTGTTTTGTGTTTTGTTTTAACTTTTAGGAAAAATATCAAAAGTCAAACATACACAATTTTTCATTCCTTTTTTTAAATGTCCGGTTTATGAGTTGAAAATACTTTACTTTTGTTTTTGGCAAATTATAAAACAACCATTATGTCGAAACCAAAAAAAATTGGTATTTTAACAGCCGGTGGTGACTGTCCGGGATTGAATGCTGCCATAAGAGGGGTGGGCAAAACGGCTATTGTTAAATACAACATGGAAGTTATAGGCGTTTCAGCCGGATTTTTAGGGCTTCTTAATAAAAATTTTATGCCGCTTGACGAACCTTCCCTTTCGGGGATATTAACCGTTGGCGGAACCATTTTGGGAACCTCTCGCGAGAAACCTTTTAAAAAGAAATCATTTTTGTCGGTTGACAAGCCCAAAATTATTAAGGAAAACTACGAAGAAAAGGGATTGGATGCTTTGGTATGTATTGGTGGTAACGGCACCATGAAAACAGCTTACGGGTTGTCGGAACAGGGTATGAACATAATCGGTATTCCAAAAACCATCGACAACGATGTGTGGGGAACCGACCAGACCTTTGGTTTCGATTCGGCATTAAACATTGCCACCGAAGCCATCGACAGGCTTCATTCAACGGCCAACTCGCATAAACGTATCATGGTTATCGAGGTAATGGGGCATCATGCCGGATGGTTGACATTGTATGCAGGTATGGCCGGGGGCGGAGATGTGATTTTAATTCCCGAACTGGATTACGATCTCCATACTATTATGAAATATTTAAAAAACCGGGCTAAAAAGAAAAAACCATATTCCATTGTAGTTGTTGCCGAAGGCATTAGAAAACCGAAAAAATATACTTCTGCCGCCGAATACATTGCCGACAGTATTGAAACGGAAACGGGCATCGAAACACGTAAAACTATTTTAGGATATATTCAACGGGGAGGAAGCCCTTCGCCTTACGACAGGTTGCTGGCTACGGGGTATGGTGCCGAAGCTGTGGAGTTGATTGCCAACAACGATTTTGGTAAGATGGTGGTTAAAAAAGGCGAACGAATCGAATCTATTTCGTTAAAAGAAACCAGTGGTCGCTTGCGTGTGCTGCCTACAAACCACCCGCTACTTGAAAAAGCCAAAGGGTTGGATATTTGCCTGGGAGCGAAATAGATTTGAAGCAGATAACCTGTGTTTCAGGAGGTCGGTATGCTTTCTTATTGAGAATAATGGCATAATAATCAACTTATCCCAACCTGAACAAGCTACTTTAGCTTAAGTAGAGTTGTCTTTTAAACCCGACTAAATAGCCGACTCAAACTGCTTTAAAAAACGCATATCGTTTTCAAAGAAAAGACGCAGGTCGTTGATACGGTATTTCAACATGGTGATGCGCTCGATACCCATCCCAAAGGCAAAACCGGTATATTTTTTACTGTCGATGTTGCAGTTGTCGAGCACATTGGGGTCAACCATTCCGCAACCGAGTATTTCGACCCAGCCGGTATATTTACAAACATTACATCCTTTTCCACCGCAAATGTTACACGAAACATCCATTTCTGCCGAGGGTTCGGTAAATGGAAAATAGGAAGGGCGAAAACGAATTTTGGTGTGTTCGCCAAAAAGCTCGCGGGCAAAATAGAACAGCGTTTGCTTTAAGTCGGCAAACGAAACATCGGTGTCAACATACAATCCTTCAACCTGATGAAAAATACAGTGGGCGCGTGCCGAGATGGCTTCGTTGCGAAAAACCCGTCCGGGAGATATGGTTCGCAACGGTGGCTGTGCGTTTTCCATCACCCTTACCTGTACCGAACTGGTATGGGTTCGTAAAGCAATGTCAGGGTCTTTCTCTATAAAAAAGGTATCCTGCATATCGCGTGCGGGATGGTCGGGCGGAAAATTCAGAGCGGTAAAGTTGTGGAAATCATCTTCAATTTCAGGCCCTTCCGAAACGGTAAAACCAATGCGCGAAAAAATGTCGATAATCTCGTTGCGCACTACCGAAAGCGGATGGCGGGTACCCAAAGGAGCTTCAACAGGCAAAGTTAGGTCGAGGCCCGAAACGGTAGTCTCCGAAGCACTTTCCATGGCTTCTTTTAAGGCCACAATTTTTTGCTGAACAGCATTTTTTAAACCGTTAATCAGCTGGCCGACTTCTTTACGCTCCTGAGGAGGTACCGACTTAAAATCGGTAAACAATGCCGGTATCAGCCCTTTTTTACTTAAAAATTTTATACGAAAGGCTTCCAACGCTTCAATGTTGTCGGCATTAAAATTATTAACCTCTTCTAAATATTGTGTTATTTTCGTTTTCATCATTCCAAAATTTCAATGGTCATGGTAACAGGTTCTACGGGAACATCACCGCGGCCGGTTTGAACGGCGGCAATTTTATCAAGTACATCAAACCCACTGAGCAATTCGCCAAAAACGGTATAATTGCCATCCAAATGAGGTGTGCCACCGATGGTTTTATAAGCTTCTTTTTGTTCGTCGGTAAATTGATGGCCGGTGCGGCTGGTAACCATATTTAAATAATTATCGTCCACTTTTTGTCCCTGAACAATATAAAATTGCGACCCTGATGACTTTTTTTGCGGATTAACCTGATCGCCCATTCGGGCTGCGGCCAGTGCACCTTTTTTATGAAAATGATTGGGTAAAATTTCAGCATCAATGGTATAACCGGGGTCTAAACGGCCATCCTTATTTTGCCCACCCTGAATCATAAATCCTTTAATAACACGGTGAAAAGGAGAATCGTTGTACCATCCTTCTTTGATAAGTTTAATAAAATTATCCCTGTGTTTGGGAGTGTCGTTGTATAACTTGGCAGTCATATCGCCAAATTTGGTGTGGATAACCACAAGGGTTTCCGGTTTTTCTGTTTGTGCCATTATTTGAATACTAAAAATTAAACCTAATATTAACAATACATTTTTAATCATGGTTACATTGCTTTTAAATGAGCCTGCGAAATTACGAAAAATAAAAAGAGTACGGAAATGATATAAGATTTTAGATTTGCTGCTGCTCTCAAGACAATAAAAAATCCGGACAGCTCGAAAACTGTCCGGAAAACCAACTTCCTACCTTTGGTATATTATATCTTGCCGGCAATAATAATTATTAAAGCCTCAATGGACCAACTAATTCCGGGAAACTTTTTTCAACTTGTCAAGTTCCTGTTTTAAGAGCTTATTTTCGTTCTTCAGCAACTCAACGGCTTTTATAAGTTCTTCAATTTGCACCTGTTGTTCGTAGTTTGCTTTATAGTTGTAAGTGGCTATTTCATCGGTTAATATTGCATAGCCGTTTCGCAGCGCATCGGGTACCGAGTTGGGATCAAGCTCTTTGAGACCCTTTTCGGTTTTTTCGTCAAAGGCTCCCTGCGGTTTTGCTTTGGGCGGATGGTTTAACAGCTCTTTGGTAACTTTTCTGTCGGTAAATGCCGCTGCCCCAACATTATTCAGGTTGTCGCAATAAATATCGCCCCAGGCCATTGTACTGCTTCCCAAATCCTGTTCTTTGTGGGCACCGGGCAGTATGTTTCCGTTTTCAATAAAAACATTGTGCGAACCCTGGTAGAAAAACAGATGGTTGGAAGTGTTGGAATATCCCATGGAACCTCCGAAAGAACCGTTGTCATAAAATTTTATCTGGCCCAAATTGGCTCCGGAGGCTTTTATTTTTAAGGAAGCCGTGTTATTGGTCGATTCGATGGTTGAGGTCACAACTCCGGGATTCTTAACAGTAAAATCACCGTTTATCTGTACCAGCTCATTATCAAATTCACCATAGATAAGGGAATTAGTATCATTTGCAATATATAGGCGGTTGTCAGAATCATTATAATACCCCGCCTTATAACCCAGAAAAACACATCCGCTACGATTATCCATAAAACCTTGGGTGTAGGCTCCCACTGCCGTATTGTGGCTGCCTGTTGTATTATTTATTAAAGCCTCGTACCCAATTGCTGTATTATTTTCTCCTGTTGTATTGGATCCTAGAGCATTACCTCCCATAGCAGTATTCTTCGAACCTGTTGTGTTACTAGTTAAACTCAAAATTCCAGTAGCAGTATTGTTGTCGCCCTCCGTATTTTGTTCTAACGACCGGAGCCCGGTCGCAGTATTATCCGATCCGATGGAGTTTGAAAAAAGCGAAGACGAACCGGTGGCAGTATTATCCGATCCCGTGGAGTTTAAATAAAGAGAATGATACCCCATAGCCGTATTTAATTTTCCGGTAGTGTTTGTATAAAGTGCTTTTGACCCTACTGCTGTGTTGTAGGTAGCTTCTGTTCCCGAAGCTCCGGTGCCATTGTTATATAGAGCCGAATCGCCAATGGCTACAAGATTGCTAGTGTATAAATTATGATAAAGTGCATTGGTTCCAACAGCCGTATTGGAATACCCTGAAATATTAAAATCCAAGGCTAAATTACCGCATGCAGTATTGAAACTTCCGGTTGAATTGTTATACATTGCCATTTTTCCATATGCCGTATTGGCGTTGCCTGCAATATTATTATACAATGCTTCTTTCCCGACAGCAGTATTATAGTTCCCTGAATCATTCATGTACATTACCTGATAACCAATGGCTGTATTTTCATATCCTTTTGTATTATTAGCAAGTGCCGTAAATCCATCAGCTGTATTATGTCCTCCTGTTATATTAAAATATAAGGCATCGCATCCGGTTGCTGTATTTTGACTTCCATAAGTATTGTTGCGAAGAGCATCTGAGCCAGTGGCAGTATTATCTTGCCCTGTTGTATTCGAATAAAGCGCTTTAATACCATATGCGCTATTGGCGTATCCTGATGTATTTGAATAAAGTGCCTGATATCCTGTAGCACTATTAGCTGACCCTGTTGTGTTTGAAAAAAGTGCTTTTGACCCTACGGCAGTGTTGTATAATGCTTCATTAGCACCGGCACCAATCCCGTTATTAAATAGTGCCGAGTCACCAATGGCCACCAGGTTCATCCTTTCAGATATAGAATTTAAAGCTGCCGGACCTATAGCAATATTAGAAAATCCGGTGGTGTTAGAATAGAGTGCCCACTGGCCAATGGCCACATTGGATGAGCCGCTTAGGTTGTTATCTAACGCCTGATACCCTATCGAAGTATTTAACGCTCCGGAAGTGTTTGACTGAAGTGCTCCGGCACCATAGGCAACATTATAAGAACCGGTTGTATTGGCATTCATGGAACCCAGCCCCACAGCAGTATTTTCAGCGCCTGAGGTATTAAACGTCATCGAATGATATCCTGTTGCAGTGTTTCCGGCTCCCGAAGTGTTGCTATACAACGCTTTTGAACCCAATGCGGTATTTAAGGATGCTTTGTTATTGTAAAGTGCCGAATCGCCAATAGCTACAAGGTTGCTTCCGGTATCGTTTTGATACAGCGCACGAATCCCCATTGCTACATTGGAATAACCGGTGGTGTCAGAATATAAAACATCAGTACCGACCGCCACATTGTTGTTGCCGGTTTTATGGTTCAGCAAACTTCGGTAGCCAATGGCAACGTTACCGCTTGCTGTGGTTGCACCGTGTAAAGTGTAGGAACCGAAAGCTGTGTTGGAGTATCCCAATGTGTTGCTTTTTAGCGCTTTATAACCGGCTGCTGTATTGTCGTATCCCTGTGTGTTAGCACACAAGGCTTTGGAACCCACGGCGGTATTATCGGAACCTTCGTAGGAATTTCCTCCTAATTCGCCATTGTGAAATAGTGCCGAATCGCCAATGGCAACAAGGTTGCTTTTTGTTTGGTTTGAATAGAGTGTTTTATAACCCATGGCTGTGTTGTAGCTCCCTGTTGTATTGTGATACATACTATAATAGCCCAACGCCTGATTGTAATTCCCGCTTGAATTCGACCGGATGGCATCGATACCAATGGCAACATTGCCAACACAATAATTGGGGTTGTACAACGAATAGTATCCCAAGGCAGTATTGTCCCATCCGTTGTGAATATTATTTCCTGAATTGTACCCTATAAAAGTGTTATGGTTATTGCTTAAATCATCGCTGGAACCGGCATTGTCACCAAGAAAGACAGAACCTCCGGAGTTTTTAACATTAATGCTTGCCCCCGAAAATTGAAAATACTCAGTGCCTGCCAGGGTAATCCTGACCATATCTTCATCAATGTCATTATGGTCGGTTTCAACTTTCGTATCATCATCATTATCTGCTATTTGGGTAATTTTACCGTTTTGAATGGGAGTAAACACACTGCCGTTATAATAATAAAATCGCTGCTCATCCGAATCGTAAACCAACAATCCTTGTTCGTTGTCGCCGAGTACATGAAGCAATGAATAACGCTGCGTTGTGGTAAGTCGTGGTATAAGAATTCCTGCTGTATCCGATTGAACATCAAGCATTGCATGTGCATTGGCAGCACTACCGGTAGTGTTGATTGCCACTTGAGCAAACAGGCTGTCAGCCCCCAACATAAACAAAAATAGTGCTGTTAAAAGGGTAACTAATCTTTTTTTCATGACGTTTGTTTTTTATTGTTGTGTATATAAATTCGTTTTTTAAATACCTCAGTTCCTGTTCTAATAATTGCATCAACAAATCCGTTTGGCAGATTATCTTGCCTTATTATAAAGTAATCGGTGTCCGAAAATTTTTTACTTGCTAACAAATTCCGCTGTCCATCAAACAATTCTAATTCACCTTTAGGGATGATGTCGTTAAAATAAACTGCCACGCTATTTTCGAATGATGTAATGATGCACTGTGCCATTATGAGGTCGTTGATTTCTTAACAAAAATAGTTGGTGCAACAGGCATTCTGCCACTAAACGGGTTATACAATTGGTGAACAATATCAAAATCAAAGGTGAACAATTGGTATATTTCAGGCTGTTAGCGAAATTGTAACAATAAGAATATAAGGAATCTACAGGTATGGTGGCCAAATTATACAGTAACAACATATGTTACAATGAAAAAAATCGTGTATTTTTGATACAACCAATTCAGGAAATCATGAAGAAGTTGTTTCTCGTTTTGTTACCACTACTGATCCTTGTTGCTTTTTTTGTAAGCAGTGTAAACGCTTCAGGTTTGCCTGAGAATAAAAACGATCTAAAAGAGATAGCGACTTTCATATCTAAAGCAAAACAGAATTATACAACCTTTCCGGAAAAGTCGGTTATTTACGGAAAACAGGCTTTGAAACTGGCGCGGAAAACAGGCGATAACAATCAAATTGCCGGTGCGCTACTTACCATATCCGTGGCGTTTTATTATGGTAACAAATCAGACTCCTGCGAAAAATATTGCCGGGAGGTATTAGCATTGGATATAAATGGAAAAGGTGCCCTGTCAAAAAAAAGCTATGCTTTGAATCTGATTTCCATCATCAACAAAAACAAGGGTAACTATGAAGAAGCATTAAAATATGCCGTAAAAGCAATGAATTATAACCGGTTAAGTAACGATGACCGTAACTACGCCTGCGCTTTAAGTACTACTGCTGCAATAATAAAAAAGATGGGAAGATATGACAGAGCAGCTGATTCGCTGTACAAAGCTTTAAAATTGTTTGTGCTGCTTGAAGATACTACCAATCAAATAAAAGCATTAAACAATATTGCCAATTTATACATGGACATGGGGAGAGATTCGCTGGCAACGGGCTATTATTTAAAAGCGAAGTTGTTGATGGCCAACGATACCGGTAGTCAGGATTATGCAGGCATTTTAACTAACATTGGCATTCTTTTTTTTAATAAAATGCAATACGACAGCGCTCTTTTTTATTACAAAAAGGCTCTCAAAATATATAATCTTGCAGAAAACATAATTGAAGAGGCGGGCATGTATCAAAATATAGGCAACGCGCTTGTTGCAAAAAAGGAATATGATGAGGGTCTGAAAAAGTTACATGCCGCACTTATTATTTTTAAAAAAGAGCACCAACCGGTGGATGTGGCAAATGCTCAGCTTGACATTGGAAATGCCTATATGCAGTCAGGCCGTTTTGATGCGGCTAAAAAGTATCTGTATCGCGCCGAATGGCTTTCAGACAGTTTAAAAAATTATTACATCCATAACAATGCATTGTTCGCATTGTACCAATTTAGTTTAAAACAGAAAAAATACAAGCATGCTCTCGAATATTACCAAAAATATGTTGCCGATAAAGACAGTGTTGAAGGCATGAAAACAAAAAACAAGATATTAGAACTTAAAGCAAAATATGAAACCGAGAGAAAGGAGAACAGAATTAAGATATTGGAGCATCGTGAAGGGGAACAAAAAGCAGAAAACAGGCTGCTTTGGTTAGTTATTGTGCTGATATTCATAGTTTTTCTGTTTATAATGATTTTGGCGCTTGTAAAACGCAAAAGCGAGAAGAAAGCGGAAAAACTACGTATTGATCACTTAAATAGAGAAAACGAATTAAAATCGAATCAGCTGGCAATACATGCTTTAAACATGATGCAGAAAAATAAAATGCTCAGGGAGTTGGGAAATGAGTTAAATCTACTTGAAAAACAACTAAATAAAGATGAGAAAACGCAACTAAAGAAAATAAGGCGAACCATTACGAAAAACCTAAACTCCGAAAGAGAGTGGAACATTTTTCATCACTATTTCAGTTATATCCATCCTTCCTTTTTTGAAACATTAAAAGAGAAACACAAAACTCTTACGACTTATGACATACGGCTGGCAGCGCTTATCAGATTTAACCTTAGCACCCACGAAATTGCTGCTGCGCTAAACATTTCTCCCGGCAGTGTAAAAACCGCCCGCCACCGTTTAAAAAAGAAACTAAACCTGCAACCCGATGACAATTTAGACCGGTTTTTGGGAAACATTTAACCTTTGGCTAATTTCTGTTTTGATGCGCAGGGGATATCCACAAGCTCATCCGGATTTGCCGTCCGCCCGGTAGGTGAGCCTGCCCTCTGGGTTGAACACATTACCCTTCCAATCTCCTAAATAATGTTAAACCCAAACCTCTTTTTTAAGCACCTCTTTTACAGTTCAAATTTTCAGTTAGTTTTGCAATACCTAATAATAGTATCTATGCGTATAGCAATTTTTGGAAAAGCTTTTGATGAAAGTCAACTCGATTATTTAAAGTTGTTTATAGAAGAGCTAACAGCCCGCAAGGCCGAACTGTGCTTTTACGAACCCTACTTCGAAGCGCTTAAAAAGAGTTTGGAACTCCCCAAAGGAGTCTGTTTTTACCGTACCCATCAGCAGTTGCGCAATCATGCCGATATGATGTTTTCCATTGGAGGCGATGGTACCATGCTCGACACATTGCCCTATGTGCGCGATTCGGGGATTCCTATTTTGGGTATTAACCTCGGACGTCTCGGGTTTTTATCAAGTATTCCCAAAGACGAAATAAAAGAGGCCATTGACAACGTGTGGAATAACAACTATTTTCTGGAACAGCGAACACTCATTCAACTTGTTAAGCCCGAAAATCTTTTCGGTGAACTCGATTTTGCATTAAATGACTTAACCATCTATCGTACCAACAGCGATTCGTTATTAACAGTACATGTTTATTTAGACAATAAGTTTTTAAATACCTATTGGGGTGACGGATTAATTGTTTCTACACCAACCGGTTCCACAGCCTACTCGTTGAGTGTTGGCGGGCCTATTGTTACGCCCGGCTCACAAAATTTTGTAATCGCGCCCATTGCTTCACACAATTTAACGGTACGTCCCATCGTTATTCAGGACAGTAATGAAATCAGAATCCGGGTAGAAGGACGTGAAACAAAGTATCAGCTTACCATGGATTCGCGGCAAAGCACACTTGACATGAACGATGAGATTATTATTAAAAAGTGTGATTTTAAAGTGAATCTGGTACAAATGTATGATAAAGACTTTTATACAACAATTCGTGAGAAGTTGCTTTGGGGTAAGGACGTCCGAAATTAGATGTCGGGTTTAAATAAAAAAAAGCTATTTTTGGCGCTCAAAATCAGGATGAAAGAAAATAAAAGCATGAAAAAGGGTAACAACCTGAAATACTTATTTGTAGTACTCTTATTGGCAGTTGCCGGCTCTTCGGTAAAAGCACAAAAAACATTGGAAGTGGGGCTTTTTGGTGGAACCTCTTATTATATTGGCGACCTCAACCCTGCCATCCCGTATAACATGGCTCAATGGGGCTATGGAGGCGTGGTAAGGCTAAACACTTCGCCGCGGTGGACCTTTAAACTCTCTTACTCGCGCGGAAAAGTAAAAGGTGACGACTTAGTAACAAAGGCCGTAGCCAACCGGAACTTAAACTTTGTTTCAACCATTAACGATTTTTCGCTGGTAAGTGAATTTAATTTTTGGGATTACTTTACAGGAAGCAAGAAAAGCTTTTTTACTCCCTACCTGTTTGGCGGGGTTGGCTTTTTTCTGTTTAACACCAAAGCATTGGATGGCACACCTTTACAACCATTGGGCACCGAAGGCCAAAATGCAGGATTCGACGGGCGCAAACCCTATGCAAAATATGGCGTTGCCTTTCCGTTTGGCTTTGGATTTAAATATAGCATAAACGACAAACTGGGTCTTGCCTTCGAATGGGGCATGCGCAAAACATTTACCGACTATATAGATGATGTAAGCACTACCTATTACGACAACTCGGTTAACGACCCCTACTCCGACCCCACAGCATCGCACGATGCATACGAACAACGCGGCAACAGCAAAACAAACGACTGGTACAACTTTACCGGCATTACACTAACCTATAAATTCGATTTGTATAACAAACGTAATTGCCACGTTGGTAAATGGTAACCCTGTAAAAAAGCATGAGTTTAAAAGAAAAAATAGTTGATGAAAGGCTGCCGCAGCACATTGCAATCATTATGGATGGCAATGGCAGATGGGCAAAAAAGCACGGCAAGGAGCGTTACGAAGGACACTACGAAGGTGTTGAAACCGTACGTAAAATTGTTGAGGCTTCTGCCGAATTGGGCATTAAATTTCTGACACTGTATGCTTTTTCAACCGAAAACTGGCGCCGGCCCAAAGAAGAGGTGGATGCATTGATGCACCTTTTTGTGGAAACCATCCAACAGGAGTTGCCTACGCTTAACAAAAACGGTATTCGTTTACGGGCCATTGGCGATATTGCCAGTATGCCTCAGCAAAACATTGATAAGCTAAACGAAACCATGGCCAAAACCGAAAACAACAGCAAAATGGATCTTATTCTGGCACTAAGTTATAGTGGCAGGTGGGAAATTTTAGATGCTGTTAAAAAAATTGTGGCCGACCAGAAAAAAAACCTTGTCTCAGCCGAAGATATTGACGAAAAACTGTTTTCAACTTACTTAAACACAGCTGGTATTCCCGACCCTGAACTATTGATAAGAACTAGCGGCGAACTTAGAATCAGTAACTATTTACTATGGCAAATAGCCTACACCGAGTTGTACATTACACCAAAATTATGGCCCGAATTCGATAAAGAAGATTTGTATGAAGCCATCCTTGATTTCCAAAGCAGAGAACGGAGATTTGGAATGACAAGTGATCAGATTAAAAGGTAGAAAGTGGAAATGAAAAAAGAGATTATACTTCCGAGTATTAAAAAAATGGTGTTAGTGGCATTGCTTATGCTTCCCTTTTTGGGGAATGCCCAAATAAGCATCGGCAACGACCTGTCAAAAATAAATTACGCCTCGCCAACTCCTTATACAATTGGAGGAATTACAGTTTCGGGTATTGAGTACCTCGATAAAAATGTAATCATAATGCTTTCCGATCTGGAGGTCGGAAAAAAAATCAGGGTGCCTGGCGACGAAATTTCAAGTGCCATCAGAAAACTGTGGGATCAGGGGCTGTTTGAAGACATTAAAATTACAGCCACCGATATTAAAGGGGATAAAATTTTTCTCGACATCTATTTAAAAGAGCGGCCAAGGCTCAATAAATTTTCATTTTCAGGTATTAAAAAAACAGCCGCCGACGATATTCGTGAAAAAATTAACCTCACCCGTGGCGATGTGGTTACCGAACACCTTAAAATCAGAACCGCCAATATTATTAAAGATTATTTTCGTGGTAAAGGATATCTGAACACCGAGGTCAAGATTAATGAAACTCCCGATAAAAAAAGCAAAAACTTTGTAAACCTTGCCATTCAAATTAAAAAGAATAAAAAGGTTAAAATCGAGCATATTAATATTTATGGAAACCATGCCCTTTCGGCTGATGCGGTTAGGAGCGCCATGAAAGAAACCAAAGAGCGCGGGCACCTTAATCCGTTGGACAGCCTCGGGCCAACCATTATAACCATGGTACAACATGCGGTAAGGTTTCAATTTAAACAAATACCCGAAGACCTGGCACGCTTTTTTGTTACAAACTATAAAGTTAAAATTTTTAAAGGCTCAAAATTTATCGAAAGCGATTATAAGGATGACCTTAAAAAGATTGTAGAAAAATACAATAAAAAAGGGTATCGCGATGCCCATATCGTAAGCGATTCGGTTTATAAAATCGACAATGAAAATATAGCCATCGACATCCATATCGACGAAGGCAGCCGATACTATTTCAGAAACATAAAATGGATTGGAAATACCATTTACAATTCACGGTTTCTTACCCAAATACTTGGAATCCGAAAAGGTGATGTTTACAACCGCGATTTACTTGAAACCAACCTGCAGTACAATCCCGAAGGGTTTGACATTAGCTCACTTTATATGGATAACGGCTACCTGTTTTTTAATGCCACTCCTGTTGAAACATATGTAAACAACGATTCCATTGATTTGGAAATTAGAATTCACGAAGGGAAACAGGCACGTATTAACAAGGTTACCATTAAAGGAAATACCAAAACCAACGACCACGTTGTAATTCGCGAGCTGCGTACCATTCCCGGGCATCTGTTTAGTCGTTCCGATGTTATTCGTTCAACCCGCGAGTTGGCTCAGTTAAAATATTTTAATGCCGAAAATTTAAAACCAAACATTAATCCTAACCCTGCTGACGGTTCTGTTGATATTGAATATCAGGTAGAAGAGGCATCAGCCGACCAAATTGAGCTTTCAGGAGGATGGGGCTACGGCAGGATTATCGGAACTCTGGGATTGAGTTTTAATAACTTTTCCATTCGTAACTTTTTTAACAAAGGCGCATGGAAACCCATCCCTTCGGGTGATGGCCAAAAGCTGTCGTTAAAATTTCAAACTTACGGTGTGGGATACATGAGTTGGAGCGCTTCGTTTACCGAGCCATGGCTTGGTGGACGGAAACCCAATGCGCTTACCCTATCGTATTATCACTCGCGTTACGGCAACGGATTACCATCGTGGAACGAAAAAAGTTCTTCCTTTGTTATTAACGGATATACCGTTGGTTTGGGAAAACGGCTTATCTGGCCCGATGACTTTTTTACACTGTATCAGGCAGTTAACCTCCAGTTTTATAAGCTTAAAAACTATTCAACAATCTTTCCTGTTGGAACCGGAACCGGCAACTTTAACAACCTGAGCTACGAAATTATTTTGGGCCGTAACTCCACCAACGCTCCCATTTATCCCCGTAACGGCTCCGATTTGTCGTTATCTCTCGAATTGACACCCCCTTATTCGCTTTTCTCATCGCAGGATTATACAAAACTCGACGATAATTCAAAGTACAAATGGATTGAGTATCACAAATGGAAAATTAAAGCCTACTGGTATTTTGAGCTGATGGATAAACTTGTGTTGGCCACCAAATTCAGATATGGATTTTTGGGACATTACAATGCCGATTTGGGCAACACCCCTTTCGAGCGGTTCTACCTTGGTGGCGACGGAATGTCGGGGTACAACAACTTTGACGGGCGCGAAATTATTGCCATGCGCGGATACACCAACGAGTCGGTTACACCATTGTATTATAAAGATAAAAATATTGGCGGAACCATCTATTCGAGATATACGCTGGAGTTAAGATACCCGCTTTCGCTCAATCCCAATTCCACCATTTACGCCCTGGCCTTTTTTGAAGCCGGAAACTCATGGTTGAATTTTAACAACTTCGACCCCTTTAATGTTAAAAGGGCAGCCGGTGTGGGATTCAGAGTATTTTTACCCATGTTTGGAATGTTGGGACTCGACTGGGCTTACGGTTTCGATCCCATTCCGGGATTGCCAAGTGCCAGCGGAAGCCACTTCCACTTCTCTCTTAACCAGTCATTGGATTAATTTTGGCAAAGTTTTTGAACATTACATAGAAACCCATAAAACTTATAACCATGAAAAAACAAGTAATAACTGCTGCACTGGCAACCCTTTTATTAACAATAGGTTTTTCTATTCAGGCCAATGCACAATCGCAAAAATACGCTTATATTGACAGCGAATATGTTCTTGATAACATACCCGAATATCACGATGCTCAGGATGAGTTAAACAGCTGGTCGGAAAAATGGCAGAAAGAAATTGATACCCTTTATTCGCAAATCGACCATCTTTACAAAAAATATCAGGCCGAAAAAGTATTGTTGCCGGATGATGTTAAAAAGAAAAGAGAAGACGAGATTGTTAAAAAAGAGAGCGAAATGAAAGCCCTTCAGCAAAAATATTTTGGCCCTCAGGGGGAGTTGTACAAAAAAAGAAAAGAGCTGGTTCAACCCATTCAGGAAAAAGTATATAACGCCATCGAATCGTTGGCCAAAACCAATAATTACGCTTTTGTGTTTGATAAATCGGGAGGCGTTACCATTCTTTATGCCGCCCCCAAATACGACATTAGCGATGATGTATTGGATGAAGTGGGCACGGTAATGCAAACAGTAAGACGCGATAGCAGAAAGAAAAAGTAAAAAAAAAATCCCGTTGTTGAATATTGAAATCGCTGTTTTTTTGGCGATTTAACATGTTTTAAATTAACACCTATTCTTTTTTTTCTAAATTTGCCCTCTAAAAATTACACAAATAAATTAATTTACAGTAAAATAAGTTTTTTAAAGATGAAAAAACCATTAGCAATTTTAATCGTAGCCCTTTTAGTTTCAGGGATGAGTTTTGGCCAGACAAATGCAAAATTTGGATACATTGATTCCAATAAAATTTTGACTGAAATGCCTCAAACCGATTCTTTACAAAAAGAATTAAAAAATTATGCCGATTATTTAGATCAGCAAATGCAAACTATGGGGCAGGAATATCAGAAAAAAGTTCAGGATTATCAGCAAAATGTTGCCGGCATGTCCGACCTCATTCGGCAAACCAAAGAAAAAGAGATAACCGACCTGCAACAACGTATTCAGGCTTTTCAGGCTTCAGCCGACCAGGATCTTCAGAAAAAGCAACAAGAACTTTTCAACCCTCTTATTCAACAAATTAAAGACGCAATTACAGCAGTTGGAAAAGAAAACAATTACAATTACATTTTAGATGTTGGAACTGGTGCTGTTGTATTTTATCAGGGCGACGATGTTTTAGGCCTTGTAAAGAAAAAATTGGGCATCAAGTAAAATTGCCTTTATAACATAGCAAAAGCCTCATTGTTTACACAGTGAGGCTTTTTTTCTGGTACAGGTCATCCTTTTTAAAGCTCCCCCTCTAAAACGCACGCTCTTTCAGGTTTCAAACCTGAAAGACTAAAAGACTATCAAAACTCATTAAAATTTCAGAAGGTAAAGTTTGTTATCTTTGTATGTCAACATTAATTCTATTCAATTCTAAAATCAAGATTATAATGAAAATTGAAAAGGTTTTTATAATAGTAGTTTTTTTCTTTTTAATACAGGTTTCATTTGCGCAGCAAAACTATTTACCTGGTAAAATTATTCAGCTTAATGGCGATACCGTTTCAGGGTTAATCGATTACCGCGATTGGAGCAACAACCCTAAACTTATTACTTTTAAAAAATCAGAAAAGAGTAAGCCACAGGTTTTTACTTCCAAATCAATAAGTGGTTTTTTTGTAAACGGCGAACGTTATGTTGCAGCCACCTTTAATATTGAGGTTTCGCCTACGCAAACCAACCTGTTAACTGAAAATGCTGTTTTTATTACCAATCCTGAATCAGGGTTTTTAACAGTGCTGATAGATGGAAAAAAGTCGTTGTACTCATTTAAAGATGCCAAGGGAAAAAACAATTTTTATATTAAAAACGATACTGTTTATGAACTTCTTTTGTATAAAAAGTATTTGATAAGGACTGACAAATCAAGTGTTGTAGCCGAGAATAAAAGATACATCGGGCAACTTACAATATATTTGTCTAACGAGAACGCGGATGTAAAACCAAGCCTCAAAGGCCTTTCATACAGACAAAAAAGTTTAATAAAGCTTTTTAAACAATATTATAAAATTACGGGAAACCCCATTGTTTACTTAAAGAAAAAAGAAAAGATAATATTAAAAGGAGGCGTGTTGGCAGGGCTTACTTTTGGAACCATCAGTTTTTCGGGTACCGGGCACGAATGTCTTACGGAAGCTGACTTTAACACTTCCGTTAATTTCGCAACCGGTGGCTCTTTTTCGATAATCCTTCCCCGAAATCAGCGCAAATGGAGCATTGAGAATGAGATTCTTTTTACGGGATACAATGTACATGCCGACTATGACAACACAACCTACGATAACCGGCATATAAAAGCCTCAGCCGATGTTGGTTACTATTATTTAAAGCTGTATAATTTAATACGTTACCGATATCCTGTTCAGGACAACTCCTGTCTTTTTTTTAATGCCGGGATTTCTAACGGAATTGCTTTGCTGGAATCAAATTATTGCCATAAAGAAATAACCTATTATACAATAACCAACAATTATGACGAAAGAGCTGTTCCTGCACCTCGCTATTGGGAACAAGGTTTGGTTGGCGGAATAGGATATATGTACAAAAAATTGTTGTTTGAAGTAAGACTGGAGGTAGGTAACGGCATGACTGATTATGTTAATTTAAACTCTTTGACAACAAAATATTTTTTATTAATGGCGTATCAGTTTTAGTTAGCAAACATATGAAGCAAATGAGAAACAGTATCATTATATCAATAATCGGAGTTTTATTAATATGTATTTCATGTAATAAGGAATCACCTAATGAAATACCTGTCAAACCAAAACTGTTGTTCAAATCCGGTTTTGAAGATGGTGTGTATCTCGAAAAACCGAATGATAATACGTCGATAGGAAGATACCAACTGATTAAAGGCGCAGATTCGGAACCCGGCTTCAGTTGGCCGATAAATGTGCTCGGGGCAAACACCGGTGGACTGCATTTTATCGATGACGATAATTTTCAGGCTCTTGAAAATGAAATACAAACCGTAATCGGTCATAATGGAGATTCTACCAAAGCACTTTATAATATAGAACACTATGATATGGGTATAACACAATGCCCATATGAAATTCTTGATATTCAAGAAGGAACAAAGGATTTGTATATTAAGTATTGGATTAAGATGGATAGTGCAAGTTTATTTCAACCGGACATGTGGCGTACATTTTTTGAATATAAGACCAAAAACTATGAAGATAATGAAGGGTTTAGATTAATTGCATTTATTTATATGGATAATGATGGAACCCCATATTGGCATTGGCAAGGCGATAAAAACCCTGAAAACTCTATTTGGGAAATTGATAATCGAACAGTTCCTGTACCTGTCAATAAATGGTTTTTAACAGAATTTTACTGGCATTGGAGCGAAAGTGATGATGGTAGAGCGTTATGGAAAATAAACGGACAAATAATAGGGGATCATTACGGACCTACTACTCGAAATTCCAAGCCAATTGATTTTATAATTTTGACACAAATATATGGAGATGCTAATCCAAAATATCAATGGATTGACGATATTGAAATATGGGATGGGATTCCGGAATAATGGAATTACGTTTGGCCACAAAGTATAAAAATAATAGTAAATATGAACATTGTACCTCGCATAAAATTTGAGTTCCTCGGTCGGCTACTATTCTTATGCAGACAGTTTTTCAGTTAGCTAAACCTTAGCAACTCCCTTGCAGTTTTGGCAGGATTATCTTTTTCGCGTTCTATTTTAATAATAGTTTCAGGGTTGCGTTTTGAAATGCCAAATTCGTAGGCTTTGTCGTAGTAGCGTAAAGTTAAACCGGCTACTTTATCAAGTCCATTGTTGTTTAATGCCTCAAGTGCTTCGTTGGCAAACTGTCCGCCAAGCCTTTCACGAATTTTTTCAATCTGTTCGGCCAGCAGTTGTTTTTCAAAGTTACCATACTCTTTTACAAGCCGTTTTACCCTTTCAGCCTTTGGAATAACTACTTTAATAACTGTGGCATTTCGCATTTGAACAAACAGAGGGTCAGGAATACCACAAGTACCCAGTTGCCGGCTTTCATCTTCAATCCATATTGGTTTTGAAAAGTCAAATTTCAGCCAGGCGTCAGCCAGATTATTTTCAAACTGCTCGTTGGATGGTTGTGGGTGCTGTCCCAACGGGCCAAATACTGAACCCTTATGATGTGCAATACCTTCAATATCCAAAAATTGTTGGCCAAGGTTTTCCAGCTCCTTTAAAATAGCCGTTTTACCGCTTCCGGTATAACCTCCCAGCACAATAATTTTTGCTGGTCTTGAAAATTGTTCTCTGATGTATCGGCGATAGGCTTTGTATCCGCCATCCAGTACCGTGGGTTTAAGCCCGGCTGTTTCAAAAAGCCAGGCCATGCTGCCTGAACGCATTCCTCCCCGCCAACAGTGGACCATGATTTTTTTGTCCTTCTTTACCAGCTTCTTTGCCTGTTTTACAAATCCGGCCATTTTTGGACCCACATACTCTAATCCAAGTAAAACGGCATTCTCTTTGCCGCCCTGTTTATACCTGATGCCCACCTGTTTTCGCTCTTCGTTATCGAAAAGAGGAATGTTAACGGCACCGGGAATATGGGCTTTGGCATACTCGGCAGGCGACCGAACATCCACCAGCGGCAGGGTGTGGGTCAGGGGCAGAAAATCTTCAATGGGTAATTTAACAGGCATAATATTATTTGTTACAACAAAGATATAAAATTACAACCCTTTATCCATCCATCTGCCCTCTTTAAAAAACAATATCCTTTTACAACCGTATTGCCGTAGCTTTGAAACGGCATAGTCAAAAAACAGGTTAATTTCTTCGGGTTGATGTGCATCCGATGAAATAATAACCGGAATATTTAACTTGATAACCTGTTGAAGGGTTTCTGCATCGGGAAATAGCTTGTTACTACGCTTTTTATAAAGTCCGCGGGTGTTTATTTCAATTATTAAATCTTTTTCCTTTATAAGATGTAAAGTTTCCGACACAAGCGCTCTGTACCACTTTTCATCTTCGGTAAAATAGCGGTTTTGATTGTGCATGGTAATTTTGTCGACATGAGCAACTACATCAAAACGCTGGCTCTCTACCATGCCATTTATTTGATGATAGTAGGTGGTTACTGCTTTTTTAATGTTATTGTCAAAATATTTCTCGATGCCATTATCGTAAATGGTACGGTCGGGGCCATCGGTAAACCAAAGTTCATCGGCATGGGGCGGCTTTACCAAATGAACACCACCAATGGCATAATCAACTTTGCATGCCTGTTTCCACTGCTCGAAATTTTCCGAAAAATCCGGTATAAAATCCAGTTCCAACGAGCGGTAAATTGATAATTTGTTGCTGTATTTTTCCTTCAGGCTTTCGATGGTTGCAACGTAACGCTCAATATTTTTTTGCTTAAGCGAAAAAGGTGTGTCAAAGGGCAGGGGCGAATGCTCTGAAAATCCAATAGCCTCAAACCCAAGTTTAACGGCCTGCTGCACATAGGCTTCGGGTTCGGCTTTTCCATCGGAAAAAACGGAATGCTGATGAAAATTGAAATTAATCATTTTTATGCTTTGTATTTAACCGCTGCCATAAATGCAGGTTTGCCATCACTTTTTTTAATACCCCGAATGGTGGTGCCGGCCTCATCTGCTTGTAAAATCACTATTTCATCCAGATAAGTCTCGTTGAAAAAAGTAATTTGTATCAAATCGATTTCTTTTTCACCATGGATTTGATAAAGGGCATCTTCCATCCAGTTGAAATAACGTCGTGCGGTTGCATGTCCGTTAAGATCCATATCGGAGTGGCGGATAGTAACTGAAAAAAGGTCGCTAAAATTTCCTTTTCTGTTGGCAACAGGCGGAGTGGCTGTAAAGGCCTTTTCCTGTTGCTCAAATTTTAAAATATGTTCAAACTGATTTAATCTTTTGGGGCGGCGCGATTGCAGGTCGATAATCAACCACTCGGAGTTGGCAACACACAGGGTGTTTTCCTTTTCGTCAAGCATCACAAACTCACGCAACCCGGCCAGTCCGCTAATACCTGCAGGCCAGGTGGTAAGGGTAATGGGTTCATCCCAAACAGGGCGCCGGTTTATTTGGATGTTCATACGGAAAAGTACCCAGTTGAGGTTTTTATTTTTCAGTTCTTTATAGCCAAACCCCAGATTTTCGGCATGCTGAGTGGCCGTATTTATTAAAAGTTGCCCCAGGCCCGAAAGGCTTAACTTGCCTGATACATCGGTATTTTCCCAATGAACCGACAGGGCTTGTTTCCATGTTGTTTTCATGGGCTAAAAGTAGGAAAAAGAGTGAGTAATACAGATA
>JALVAQ010000182.1 GCA_027011095.1 Bacteroidales bacterium | reverse complement strand
ATATATAATTATTTTAATTTATCAGGATTTTTGCCTATTTTTTTACCTTCTGACCTTACTCTTCTTTCAAGTTTCTTTATATCTTCTTCCGGTGGTAATTCTTCTGGTTTTATACCTCTTTGAAGTAAAATTTTTCGTACTGAACGATTATTTGTAATATGTTCGGCGGTTATTTGTCTTTCCGTTCGTAAGTCTTTTTCTTTTGTGTTAAAAACGGTTATTTCGGTTGCGAAATCTTTTGCCTTGATTGTTATTGTTGGCAAGAAGTCTGCTAATGCTCTGCTTTTTGGAACACCAATCTTATTTTTCATTTGTTGTGTTGTTTTTCCAAATAAAGCTTGATCACCTTTGCTTCTTATAAGTCCAAAATTTTTATCACTTCCTGTTTTTTCATAAATCAATCCCGAAAGTTCTTTTTCCGATAAAGATAATTTTTGTCTTGCTTTTAATCTTTCCCAATCTTTTATTCGCTTTTCAATAAGTTCAAATTTTCTTGTCTGAACAGCAAAATAGTTTTGTGCAAAAGCAATTTCCTCTTTTCTTGGGTCTCCATTTTGTGCTATTAAATAACAAGCATATCTTGTTAAAATAATATCATTTATTTTTCTTTCCGTCTTTGAACCTATTTTAACCATTTTCCCGACATCGGCAAAATGGTCTGAAATATTATTTCCGCTCGCTTCGCAAGAAGTTTTAGCTTTATTAACAACTTTTACAAAATTATCCCATTTAGTATATCCAAGTAGATGCTGCAAATCTCGGGCATACCAAAATTCAATACCATTTTCTGTCGTATATGAATGACTTTCAAAGGTATTTGTTAACGATTTTATGATTTCCTTCTTCATTTTAGCAGCATTACTCTTTTATAGATTAACCGTAAAAATTTTTTTCTAATGCACGCCAGCACCCTAAAAGCGTTCCCAGCCTCCGGTCATTCGGTCAACCCTGTTGATACAAGGGTCGTTTATTTTTGCAAAAAACAGCTTGTCTTTGTTTTCCACTTTCCACGAATATTTACCTGGTTTGTCCATGCAGCTTTTAGCCGAAGCACTGTTCATAATTATTATTTCCGAACCTTTTACCAACAATGTCCCCTTAATTACTTTGCTTTCATCAACACCGGCAGATTCCATCTTAAATGTTGTGCCTGAAATGGTTAGCATAGTTCCGTCGTAATTGCTGTACCAGCTTCCTTCCAGTGGTGATTCAACTTCAGCCGTACCTTTGTTAACCGCTGTTTTTGTTTTTTCGTTACGATGGGTAACAACAACATCTTCATTGGGTGTGTTGTTAATAAACAGATAGCTGATTGCATACGAAAGAATCGCAACCAACGCAATAATAATCAATAAAATAGAAAGGTTGACGGAGGGTTTCTTTTTTTTCGTTTTTTTTCGTTTAGCCGACATATCAAAAAATTTTCTGCTAAGTTAAACGAAATTTTAATCCTTAACCTATTTTATAACCACCAACTTTGAAGTTTCAACCTTGTTTTCAACCTGCAACCGGGCATAATAGATGCCTGCCTGCAAATCGGAAACCGAAACAGCAATTTTTTTCGACCCTTTTTCCTGTTTGTTGTTAATCAGATTCTTAACAAGTCTGCCATAGGAGTCGTACAGGTTAAGACGAACCTGTTTTGTTTGCGGCAGATAATATTGCAGGGTAGTTTGGCTATTAAAGGGATTGGGATAGTTTCTTAAATTGAAAGTTTTTGTTGTTTGCTGTTGTTCGTTTAATCCCAATACTACCGAAGGGGTGATGTGGGTATAGCAAACATCTTCTTCGCCGTTTAGGGTGTTGGCCCAGGCCAGATGGGCACCGTTTTCATCGGAAACCATATCGAAATAATCGCCCATTTTATTTTGGTTAGGATAGCCGAGATGCGGGTTAAACACCTCTGATATCTTTTTGTTAACCGACCAGGTAACGCCGTGGTCAACCGAAAAAGAGTAGTACAATGCCGAGTTGTCGGCGTGGTTGGAAGGAGCATTCCGCGTGTCAAGCCAAACCACATCAATACGGCCATCAGGGGCAACCGACATGGTTCCCATCCACTGAGTATTTACAAAACTCAGGTCGTCGTTTATTCTTACGGGGTCGTCCCATGTAATGCCACCATCTGTACTTCTGGCAAACATAATATCGCCCGGATCGTAATAGGAGATGCGTTGAACAGCTGCCAACACGTAAACATACCCTCTGCCGGGGCCATCCGATTTATCCACATCAACCCAGGCTTGTCCCAACAACCCCGAAGGGTTGATGGTGGTCCATCCCGATAGTTCTCCATCAAGCGAAACCCAGGTTGTCATATCCCATTTTATTTGGGAACCCGATAACATGGCATTTGTGGATTTATCGATAATTACGCCATCATTGTATCCCCATGCTGCACCAACTTCATAAAGTTCACCGTCAGGCCCAACTGCCAGGGTTCCCCAGTAGGGGTCGCCATCAACGTTTACACAGTCTTCATAACTGTCGCCACCATCGGTTGAACGGGTGAAACTTCCGGTGTTGCAAATGGAATATGATTGATTCCATTCGGCGTAAATGTTGCCCGACCCCAGACCGTCGGTACGGTCGATGCGCATCCACTGCTTGTCGCCTCCCTGAGCGTAGGTTCCGGTATCCCAAACAAAACCACCATCCTGTATGCGGTAAACATCGCACCACATGTTGTCGGCATTATCAACGGTAAGGCTGTTGTAATAAAAATTTCCGTTTTTGTCGAAATCCAAAACCGGATCGGAGCGGAAAACACCCGGGTCAATTACGCCGGGGAATGTCCATGTTTCACCGCCATCGCTTGAGTATCCGTATCCTGCCTGCCTAAAGTTGTTGTTAACATTGTCAAACTGACGCCATCCGATTACAATTCTGTTTGGATTAGTGGGGTCAACGGCAATGGAAGGTTCGTTGGCAGCATCACCGGTAATGTTATTG
>JALVAQ010000181.1 GCA_027011095.1 Bacteroidales bacterium | reverse complement strand
GGGCGTTACCATGGCAGTATATTTTAAGAATTAACAAAACATGACGAAAATAGAAAAATTATGTTAAAAAAGCAATCGATATTACACCCCTATACGGGGCTTTGGTTGTGTTTTGTGTGATCTCCATACGCTGGCACGTATGGTTATTCATATTACATCCCCTTCGGGGATTTAACACAGGGTTTTTTTAAGATTATTAGCAACTTTGACAAAGTCCCGGACAACAAAATCCGACAACACTCTATCGGTTCTATAATGGTGTCAGCACATCAAAATAGGAATTAGCCGTTTTTAGTGTGGATGCATGAGTGCTCTTCATGCAAAATTTGATGTACTTTTGCCTGATTACTTCAAACAACCCCACTTGATTAATAAAGAATCCATAAAGCAAAAAGCATCAGCTCACTTTGAGATGTTGAAACAAACACGGCGTTATTTGCATCAGCATCCCGAGCTGAGTTTTCATGAATCCAAAACGGCAAAATACATTTCCGGTCTGCTTACCGACTGGAATATCGAACATCAAACCGGAGTTGCAGGTAATGGCATTGTGGGTTTAATTAAAGGAAGAAATCCCGGAACAAAAACCATTGCTTTGCGCGCCGATATAGACGCCCTGCCCATTAATGAAAAAAACAACGTTGAGTACCGTTCACTTAATAGTGGGGTAATGCATGCCTGTGGCCACGATGTACATACATCCTGTTTGCTGGGAGCTGTTAAAATTCTTGATGAGCTAAAACAGGAGTTTGATGGAACCGTTAAATTTATTTTTCAGCCTGCCGAAGAAACCTTGCCCGGAGGTGCGCAGCAAATGATTGCCGAAGGGGTATTGGAAAACCCGAAACCATTATCCATTGTAGCGCAACATGTTTTCCCCGATTTGCCGGTGGGAAAAGTGGGTTTTAAAAAGGGAGAATACATGGCTTCGTCAGACGAAATTAACCTGTACGTAAAAGGCAAAGGAGGCCATGCCGCCATTCCACATTCAGGAGATGATACTGTTTTTACAGCAGCACAATTGATTGTGGATATTAAAAAGAAAGTTGCAGAGCAGACATCATTGGAAATACCCGTCGTATTGTCGTTTGGTAAAATAATTGGTAACGGAGCACACAACGTGTTTCCGGCCAAAGTATCTATTCACGGCACTTTACGCACATTTGACGAATCGTGGCGCAGGCAGGTTCATCAAATTATTTCTGAAGTGGCCGCGACAATGTCAGTAGCCAACAACCTTACCTGCGAAGTGGATATTCAAAAGGGATACCCTGTTTTAATTAACGATGATAAAACAACCGGGCAAGCTGTTGAAGCTGCCAAAGAGTTTTTGGGCAGCGAGCAGGTTGTATCGCTTCCACGCAGGATGACCGTGGAAGATTTTGCCTATTTCGCACAAAAAGTACCCGCCTGCTTTTACCGGTTGGGGGTTGCTAATCCCGAAAAAGGAATTACATCGGGATTGCACACACCCACCTTTGATGTGGATGAAGAAAGTATTAAAACCGGAACCGGATTGCTTACCTGGATTGCGCTAAAACAATTGGAAAAAACAAAATGACCTATGACTGTAGGAGATCAACAATACGAAACCGTATGGATTGAAGGAAACGTTGTTTATATGATTCAACAAAACAAGCTTCCTTTTGAATTTGTTATACATAAATGCCATACTTATTGGGATACCTGTCTTGCCATTACCGATATGGTAGTGCGTGGTGCCGGAGCCATAGGAGCTGCGGCAGGATACGCCATGGCACAGGCTTTTTTAATGGCCAAAGGAAAAAACAGAGCTGTAATCATTCGCGAAGCCCGACAAGATATTGAAGCCACAAGACCAACTGCCAGAAATCTGTTTTATGCAGTGGAAAGGGTATATCAGGCAGGCCTTCGCAGCGCCGAGGATGCGCTTGTAGAAGCCAAACGAATTGCCCGCGAAGACGCCATGAGTTCAAAGAAAATAGGAGAGTACGGAGCCGGCCTTATCGAAAAAAAAGCCAACATTATGACCCATTGTAATGCCGGATGGCTGGCTTTTGTTGACTATGGAACCGCCCTGGCTCCTATCTACCTTGCCCGCAATCAAGGGAAGGACGTGTTTGTTTATGTTGACGAAACCCGTCCGCGAAGCCAGGGAGGGAGGCTTACAGCCTGGGAGCTGTACAACGAAGGGGTTCCCCACGTAATTATTCCCGATAACGCTTCGGCTTCTTTAATGGCAGCCGGAAAAATAGATATGGTAATTGTTGGTGCCGACCGTATTGCTGCCAATGGCGACACAGCCAACAAGATTGGAACACTGGAAAAGGCCATTGTTGCCAAAGCCCTTGGCGTACCGTTTTATGTGGCCGCCCCCACCGCCACATTTGATTTGAGTTGTAAAACCGGCAAGGCCATCCCAATCGAATTCCGACACGAAGACGAAGTTTTATACCAAACCGGCTACGATAAAAACGGCCATCTTGTAAAAGTCATGGTTAACAACCCCGGCTCAAAAGCATACAATCCCGCTTTTGACGTTACGCCTTCAAAATACATTACAGGCATTATTACCGAAAAAGGAATTGTTAAAGCACATCACGCCTCCATAAAAAAATTGTTTGAAGAATAGATATTTATGAAAATCAGTGGTTTTTCATTTATCAAAGATGCACTCATCTTCGACTACCCAATCGTGGAAGCCATCCGTTCAATTTTACCGGTTTGCGATGAGTTTGTGGTGGCAGTGGGCAAATCCAACGACGACACCCGTAATCTTATCCGGCAAATTGATAAAGACAAAATAAAAATAATTGATACTGTTTGGGACGAATCGCTAAGAGAAGACGGCAGGGTACTTGCTATTGAAACCAATAAAGCTTTTGCAGGTATTGCCAATGATTCCGACTGGGCATTTTATATTCAAAGTGATGAAATAGTTCATGAAAAATATCTCGACACCATCTATAAAAG
>JALVAQ010000180.1 GCA_027011095.1 Bacteroidales bacterium | reverse complement strand
TTACAAAAGTACGAAAATATACGGGAGTCGGTTTCATATTATGGATATAATCCAATAATTTCCCCACTGCTCCCGCGCGAATCCCTTCGTGGGAGCAACCTCCAATTACTCCTTAAATCCGCAATCAACTTTTCTATCCACGTATTACCCTGCGGAGCCACCCGAGTGAATCAAAAAAATCAGAAACCGGTAAAAATATTTTTGCTTTTTATCAGCTCCACATTAACGGAACCGACAATAATTTTTGATTTTGCAAAAACAGGAATGTGCTTTTTATCGTCCGTTACCCAAACAAACATGGGGTATTTATCGGCAAACACTTCGCCGGTGGCCATCATGGGTGCCAGTTTTATAGCGGGTGTTTTTTTGTTGTTAACCATAAGGGTGTCGCGGCCCATGTATTTTATGGCCGAATGGTAAACCGAATCGTCGAGATAAAAATTGATAAGATAGATGCTGTCAGCATTAAAGTCGGCAACGGTTAACGTTCTCATGTAATAAAATGCCGAAATAATATCGAATGTTTTTGGTGGAATTGCTATTGTTTTCCGGCTGGTTTTTGCAGTCAGGTTTTTGCGGTTAAAGGTAACAAAGTCGTACCGGCTATAGCTTCCTTCGTGCGTATCTCGTATAAAGGTATCGGGCAACAAGGTGTTTTTATCAAAATAGCTCTCGTAGGTATCGCGAACCGTAAAAAAGAGGTCGAAAAGGCCTTTTGAATAACCGTTTCCGGTAACGTGATATACGGTATCGCCTGTACCGTGATTTATGGATTGGTTAACAACCAGAGTAGCCTGTCCGGCCGTGGCATCAATAATGGCAGAGCTGTAATAAATACGGTAAGTAAGGGTTTCGCCGGCTTCAAATGCCGTGTTGATTCGGTTTTGAGAAAATCCCTGAATCAGCAAGGCAAGCAGAAAGTATCCCGCCAATATGAAATACCGAATCATTGTAATATTTTCTTTTTTTCGATGCAATTTATAAACGAAATTGTTTAAAGTTACTCTTCCTCCGATAGCTATCGGAAGTGTGTTAAGTTAACCTAAAAGTAACGTGTTGAGATTGCTTCTTCCTCGTACCTCGTCATCGCAATGACGTTACTTTTAGGTTAACCTGACAATATCACCATATAATCGAATGAGTAATTTTTTTTTATTATCACCTATTCAGTTGAATAATCCGTGTAATCCGTGCAATCCGATGATAAAGATCATTAAATTCTAGATGTAAGATGTTATCTTAGAGCATCTTATTCAGAACAAAATACCCCTGATATTAAACAACTTCGATGAAACCGGCCTAAACAGGTAATCAACTCACCACAACATTGATGATTCGCTTGGGAACCACAATAACTTTTCTTACGGTTTTACCCTCAATCCATTTTTGTGCTTCGGGGGCATCAAGGGCGGCTTTTTCAATATCCTCCTTGTTTAAATCAACCGGCAGTTCAAGTTTAAACCTTGTTTTACCATTAAACGAAACGGGATAGGTAAAAGTGCTTTCCACAAGATATTTTTCTTCCCATTGGGGGAAAACGGCATCGTTTACGGTTTCTGTATTTCCAAGCTGATGCCACAACTCTTCGGCAATGTGCGGTGCATAGGGCGAAAGTAAAACCGTAAGGGGTTCTAAAATCTCCTTTTTATGACAATTCAGGTCTGACAGTTCGTTGGTACAAATCATAAAGGCACTTACGCCGGTGTTAAACGAAAACTGTTCAATGTCGTGCTGAATTTTTTTAATGGTTTTATGCAACACTTTCAGCTCGGCTGCCGATGCTTTTTCGTTGCTAACAATCAGCCTGTCATCTTCATCAAAAAAGAGCCTCCAAAGTTTTTTCAGGAAACGGTAAACCCCTTCAATGCCTTTGGTGTCCCAGGGTTTGTCCTGCTCCAACGGGCCCAAAAACATTTCGTATAAGCGCAGGGTGTCGGCACCGTAACGCTCAATCAGATCGTCAGGATTTTGAACGTTGTATTTCGATTTCGACATTTTTTCCACAACGTGGCCGCAATAGTATTTGCCATCTTCCAAAATAAATTCGGCATCGGCATATTCGGGGCGCCATTTTTTAAAAGCTTCCATATCCAAAATATCGCCATCAACCATACTAATGTCAACATGAAGTTCCTGGGTATCATAGCTGTTTATTAATCCGTACGAAACATATTGATTGGTACCTTTTACACGATAAACAAAGCTTGACCGTCCCTGAATTTTACCCTGGTTTATCAACTTTTTGTAGGGTTCGTCCTTTACAGCCAACCCCAAATCGAATAAAAATTTATTCCAAAACCTTGAGTAAATCAAGTGGCCCGTACCGTGCTCGTCGCCACCAAGGTAGAGGTCAACATTTTGCCAATACTCAACGGCTTCTTTGGAAAAATAGGCTTCATCGTTATGAGGGTCCATGTATCTTAAATAGTAGCCGCTGGAGCCTGCAAATCCGGGCATTGTGTTGGTTTCAAGCGGGTAGCCCTCTTTTGTTTTCCAGTTTTTTGCCCGGGCCAAAGGAGGTTCTCCCGTTTCGGTGGGCAAAAATTTATCAACATCGGGCAATTTAAGCGGAAGTTCGCTTTCATCCAACGGATAAGGAATTCCGTTTTTATAATAAATGGGGAATGGCTCGCCCCAATACCGCTGGCGGCTGAAAATGGCATCGCGAAGCCGATAGTTGACGGTTCCTTTTCCAATGCCCATCTCTTCGATGCGTTTTATTACCCCGGCAATGGCATCTTTGGTTTTCATTCCGGTAATAAACCCGGAGTTTATACTGATACCGTCTTTTGAGTCGTACGACTCTTCCCAGGTGGCGGGGTCGGAGGGTTCCTCTCCCTCTTTGGTTACCACCTGAATGATGGGCAGGTTAAAGTGGCGGGCAAAGGCGAAGTCGCGGCTGTCGTGTGCCGGAACAGCCATAATGGCACCGGTACCGTATCCGGCCAGCACGTAATCGGCAACCCATATAGGCACCTCCGAACCTGTAAGAGGGTTAATGCCATAGGCACCGGTAAACTCGCCGGTTATTTTTTTAACCTCGGTCATGCGCTCCCGCTCGGAGCGGTTTTTAGCCATGGTAACATAGTTGGAAACCTGTTCTTTTCGTTCGGGAACGGTGATTTTTTCAATAAGTTCGTGTTCGGGTGCCAGCACCATAAAGGTTGCTCCCCAAAGGGTGTCGGGGCGGGTGGTAAAAACTTCGATGGTGTCTTCAAATCCCTTAACGTTAAAAATAACCGAAGCGCCTTCGCTACGCCCAATCCAGTTTCGCTGAATTTCCTTAAGGGAATCGGACCATTCCAGATTTTCCAATCCATCAAGCAAACGTTGTGCGTAGGCCGAAATACGAAGCAGCCATTGCTTCATCATTTTTCTTTCTACGGGATGGCCGCCTCTTTCCGACAAGCCCTCTTTTACCTCATCGTTGGCCAGCACGGTTCCCAATGCAGGACACCAGTTTACCATGGTGTCAGACAAGTAAGCCAGCCTGTAATTCATCAATGTTTCCTGCTGCTGCTCTTCGTTCATCTGTTTCCATTGGTCAGCAGTAAAGATTTCTTCCTGTGTGGTGGCGGTATTTATAGAGGCGTTACCCTCCTTTTCAAACGTTTCAATAAGCTGTGCTATGGGTTCTGCTTTTCCAGTATCTTTATTAAACCACGACTTAAACAACTGAATAAAAGTCCACTGTGTCCATTTAAAATAGTTGGGGTCGTTGGTGCGGACTTCTCTGTCCCAATCGAACGAAAAACCTATTTTGTCCAACTGTTCGCGGTAGCGTTTAATGTTTTTTTCGGTGGTTACGGCAGGATGGGTTCCCGTTTGAATGGCGTACTGCTCGGCAGGCAATCCGTAAGCATCGTAACCCATGGGGTGCAGCACGTTATATCCGCGGAGCCTTTTGTAGCGGGCGTAAATATCGGAGGCGATGTATCCCAGCGGATGCCCTACATGCAGGCCTGAACCCGAAGGATAGGGAAACATGTCCAACACATAAAACTTTGGTTTGTTATGGTTGATGTCAACATGGTAAACTTTGTTATCGCGCCAGTAATTTTGCCATTTGGCTTCAATTTTTCCGAAATCGTATCCCATTTTAGATGCTTTTAAGTCGTTTTTTAATCCAATATTTTCAAGTTGCGAAAATAGGAAAAGATTTATGAGTCGGGGACAAAAAAGGTTGTTTATTACCGACTAAGGTGTTGTAAAAACTTGTAACCGTATGAAAACACCAAAATAAAAAGCCTTTCGTTTGAAAGGCTTTCATGGTCGGGGTGAGAGGATTCGAACCTCCGACCTCGTCGTCCCGAACGACGCGCGCTAACCGGGCTGCGCTACACCCCGAATTTAAATGAGGCTGCAAAATTAACAATAGCCTGCTAATAATACAATGTTATTGAAAATTTCTTTTTTCGTAAAGTATAAGAAACCATCTATAACACCTAAGGGTAAAATCCCGAAGGGATTTAACATGAATAAAATAGCCCTGTACAAAGTGCATGGGAAAGGGAAACAGATAGTTAAATTAAATTATAACCCTGAAGGGGTTAAACAAAAGTTATTGAACCCCCTTTAGGGTTCTTTGATACACTATCATTTTAACCACCGGTTTCACCGATGGTTATTTATATTAAACCACTCTGTGGCTTGTTAAATAGAGTTGGTATTTTTATCACGCTATTTTTAAAAAAAAATCTTTATTTGCATATCAAAACAGGAATTAGCATTTCCTGTTTTTTATACTATTCAGAGATTTCGTATCAGATGTATCTCACTCATACCTAATCATCTCTGTGGGGTTTTTGCGGGCAATATAAAGCGATTGAAGTGTTACGGTTATTACTGTTAACAATAAGACAAACAAACCTGCTGCCGCAAACACCCACCAGCTAAGGCCGGTTTTATAAGCAAAGCTTTCTAACCATTTTTGCATTACATAGTAAGTAACGGGCACCGATATGATAAACGAAATTGTTACCAGCCTGACAAAATCGGCGTTTAGCATTTTTAAAATTTCAAACACTGTTGCCCCGTTTACTTTTCTTATGCCTATTTCTTTTGTTTTTTGCTTTAGTTTGTACGAAATCATTGCATACATACCTATTATTGAAAGCAATATCGATAGCACCGAAAAAAGCGACAGCACCTTCATTTGTTGATATTCGCTTTTGTAAACTTTATGATAACTCTCCGAAATAAATTCGTACGTAAAAGGTATCCCTTTGTTTATCTCATTCCATTTCCTGTTTATTATTGCAAGCGCTTTCGCCCTGTTTTTTGCATCGATACGGAACAAAAAGTTATGGCAAAACAGTTTACGGGGTAAAATGGCCAATGGTTTTACTTTGTCATGAACATTGGTGTAATGAAAATCATCAACCACCCCTACTATTTTTCCTTCGGGAAACAGATAATTTAACTGTTGATTAATCCGAAATTCTTTTCCAATAGCATCCTGTGGGTTTTTAATGCCCATGTGTTTTAAAGCGGTTTTGTTGATGATGTATTTTTCGGAATAGGACAAAATTTCCTTTTTTAAGCCTTTGGGAATTTTTTTGTTATACCTTTCGAGATACCACAGTTTCATGGCTTTCTGTTCCCACTCGTAAGTTGGAATTGTCCCCAAATCGGTGGTTCCCGCAATGGCTTTTATTCCCATAAACGAAAAGAAATCTTTATCGGTAACCAACACATTAAGTGTTTTACCGTTAGTGCTTGTATCGCCATTGTAAAAATAAGGAAAATTATCGGTAACGGTACCGCCGGGTTCTTCCGAAACGCCACAGGCAGCAATAATTTCGGGATATTTTAACAGCTCCTCTTTTAACAATTCAAAATTGGCAACGGCAACATCCGGATTCCGGGGAATGACAATAATATTTGAATCGGAAGCCTTTGGATGCAAGCGGTTTGTATAGGCTATTTGCTTTTGTATAAACAGGGTTGACGAAATGGCCGACATGGACAATAATAGTTGAACAGCCAACGAAATTTGGTACAACTTTTGATGATTTGCTACCCTGTTCCCATCCTCCTGAAAACTCCGGAAAAAAAGAGGAATCAACGCCAGAAAAACGATGAACAGCGCAAAACATACTATCACAAAAACAAGTTCGTGTTGCGATGCGTAAAAGTTGTAGTGTAAATAGTTTTGAAAAAAATCTTTCAGCAGCAAACCGATGGTTACAACAAAAACCAAAAGCGCTACGGTTTCGTAAAAAAACTCTTTTACAAGGTCAAATTTAGTGGCGCCGTTAACCATTTTAATTTTGCTGTTTTTTAGCTCCGATAAAAACCTTACATAGTTAAAATTAAGAAAGTTAATAAGCGCCACGATTAAAATAATCAGCACACCCGAAATCAACAGAATCAGGGTTCTGATGTTTCCGTTTTGCTCCATCTCGCGCGACTTATGGCTGTATAAATGAATTTTTGTTAAAGGCTGCAAGTTAACTTTGGGGTGCGTATCCCGTGCTTCATTTTGCTTATCCCATTGTTTTTGAATGCTTGCCTGAAGTGCTTTACAATCGACTCCCTTTGCTAACAAAATATAGCTGTAAGCCCAGCTTAAAGGCATTTCGGCGGCACGAAAAGAGCACAAAATATCGGCTTTAATATGTGAGTTTTCGGGAAAATCTTTTAAAACCCCTTTGATGGTGTAAACACCCGCTTTATCGTTTCGCTGATGCATAATTTTAATTTGCCTGCCAACTACATCGGTGGTTCCAAAATACCTTTTCGCCAGACTTTCGGTAATGGCTGCCTGATCGGGATTGTTAAAAATGGTGTTGTTATCGCCCACAATCAACTTAAAGTCGAACACATCAAAAAAGGAGCTGTCAACGCCAAAAACTCTGGTGGAATAAAACGAGTTGTCGCCGATTGTTACAATGGCTTTTCTGAATGATGAAAGTCCTGTTATTGCCTCTATTTCAGGATTCGCCTGTTTAAGACGTAAAAATTTATATCTGAAAAACCGCGCATCAATCATCGAACTTATACCGGTATTTGTATTTTGTGTTATTCTGCAAATTCTGTCGGCTTTTGAATGAAACCTGTCGTAGCTAAGCTCGTTTTTTACAAACGAAAACACCAGTAGTATCGATGACAATGCAATGGATAACCCGACAATGTTAATTATCAGGTATTTGCGATTGATATACAGTTTTCTTACAAAAACATTCAAATTCATCGGGAACAGGGTTTTATCTGTTTGATTTTTGCACAATCACTTCACCGTCTAACAGGTTGATAACACGATGTGCAAATCCGGCATCACGCTCGGAGTGAGTTACCATAACGATGGTGGTACCTTCCTGATTGAGTTCCGAAAGCAGGTTCATCACTTCGATACCGTTTTTCGAGTCGAGGTTACCGGTAGGCTCATCGGCGAGTATAAGCGCCGGATTGGCTACCACGGCACGGGCAATGGCCACACGCTGTTGCTGTCCGCCCGAAAGCTGTTGCGGGAAGTGTTTGGTGCGATGGCCTATTTTCATGCGTTGAAGCACATCGTTAACGCGTTTTTTACGCTCGGAAGCTTTCATTTTAAGATAAATGAGCGGCAGTTCCACATTTTCAAAAACGTTCATCTCATCAATAAGGTTAAAGCTTTGGAAAACAAATCCGATGTTGCCTTTGCGAAATTTTGTACGGTCTTTTTCCTTTAACTTTGCCACTTCAACACCCTCAAAGTGGTAACTTCCCGAAGTGGGGTTATCCAGCAATCCGAGAATGTTTAACAATGTGGATTTGCCACAACCCGAAGGCCCCATAATGGCAACAAATTCGCCTTTTTCCACATTAATACTTACACCGTTAAGTGCATAGGTTTCTACCTCTTCGGTACGAAACACCTTGGTTAATTTTTCTGTTTTAATCATAATTTATATTATTTGTGTTAAATATTGATGTTAAATAATCATTCATATCGCAACGATTTCACAGGATTTTTGCGGGCAACTTTTATGGTTTGTATAGTAACGGCAATAAGCGAAATTATAAGCACTATAGCGCCTGCCAGCAGATAAACCCACCAACTTACGGTTGTTCGGTAGGCGAAATTTTCCAACCATTTATTCACCGCATACCAGGCAATGGGAGCGGCAATAATAAATGCCAACAATATCCACTTAATAAATTCAAGGTTAAAAAGTTGAATTATTTCACTTACACTTGCCCCATTGGCTCTTCTAATACCAACTTCTTTGGTTCGTTGTCGGGAAATAAAAATCGCCAACCCCATCAAACCCGTTATAGCAAGTAAAATACTCCATAGCGTAACGGCTTCGATAAACCGGGCAATTTGTTCTTCTTTACCATATTGTGCATCAAGGCTTTTATCAAGAAAGCGGATGTTGATGTCGGCTTCAGGCTCAAACTTTTGCCACACCGACTTAATATTTGACAGTACGCGGGTAATGTTACCACCTGATATCTTCAACATCAAAACATTAGGCCTCCAGTCGGTAAGCCACAATTGCATAGGAAGTATCTTATTTCGTAAAGAGGCATAGTTAAAATCTTTGGAAACGCCAATAATCGGCCCGTCAAAGCCAAATCCGGGCATTAATATTTCGAGTGGTTTTTCCCAATTATACTTTTTTACCGCTGTTTCGTTTACTATAAAACTGTTTAAATCGGCTTTAAGGTTTGATGAGAACTTCCGCCCCTGAACTATTTTTATTCCAAAGAAATCAATAAAACGCTCATCCACCGGCCAGGTGTAAAGTGAAACCTGTTTGCCGTTTATGTTGCGTCCCCACATCATACCCACCGAGCCGGGAGAAAAAGAGGTGTAGGTGTAATCAAAAATTTCAGGGTCTGCCATCAACTCCTTAGCAAAGGCATCTTTATGTTTAACAATGTTGGATGAGGTTCTGAAAAAGACGATATTTTCTTTTGCGATACCGATATCAAAATTATGCCAAAAATTTATCTGTTTTTCGATGGCAATTGAACTTATAAGCAGTACAATGGTAAATACAAACTGAATGGTTATTAAAGTGTTTCTGATTTTTTTTCCGGAGCCTGAAAAACGATAGGATCCTTTCACCGATTGAACAACATCCACCGAAGTAATATATCGTGCAGGATAAACACTTGCCACAAGGGCATAAACAAACGCCATTGCAACGAAATAAAAATACCACTGAAACCTTCCGTCAAAACTTAATCCTCTAATTCCCAATGCAGTTTCAATGTAAGGATTTAAATATCCATGAACTAATATGGCTATAAACAGCGCTGCAAACGCTACAATTACCGACTCTATAATAATTTGAACAAACAGCCGTGCTTTGGTAGCACCGAGTATTCGTTTTACCGAAAACACCCTTGAGCGTTGCATTGCTTGTGATGTAAGCAGATTTACAAAATTAACAATACCCATTACAGCCAAAATAAATGCCAACAAAATCAAGACTTCTAAAACAAGCGGATTTACCGTTACGTATTGCCCGCTTTCGGTAAAATGCAGTTTACTTAGCGGGAGGAGTGTCAGATGATGAGAGTCTGTTTCGGAAGAACTTTCCAAACTTTTGTTTATAACGGAGTTTATCTCATCAATATTATTAATATCCTTTAAAACAGCCTGATACCTGTCAGGCGAGCTTAATTTCATAAATATCCTGAAACTCCATTCCGACCATTTTTCCGCGCCGAAGCCTTTCTGTTGCAAAAGTGTTTCAAATGAAGCGAAACATTCCGTTTGAACTGAAGAAGTTTGAGGTAAATCGGCAATTACGCCGGTACAAGTGTAATCGGAGCCTCTGTATTTTACAATTTTCCCGACAGGGTTATTGTCGCCAAACAGCTTCTGCGCAATGCTTTTGGTTAAGACAATGCTTTTGGTCTTATCAAGTGCACCCTTGGATGAACCATAAATAAAACGGAAAGTAAACATGTTGAAAATATCGCTGTTGGCGTAAATTGTTGAAACATAAAATGAAGTTGTTTTTTTTTCAGGAACGGGAACCGATATACTGGAAGAACTAAACCAAAACGGACTAATGCTAACTATGTCGGATACGTTTTTTTTAATTATCGGACTCATCACTGCCGGCATGGTTGACTCTTCGCCATCGATTTGTAATTGATAAACCGTTGAATAATTGTTATTAAACTTATCAAAACTGTATTGGTATGATACGTAAAGTACAATGGTTACAATTCCTGAAAATGCAATGGTAAGCGTGAGCAGATTCAAAAAAGTTGATAGCGGATATTTTGTAATACTGTTTA
>JALVAQ010000179.1 GCA_027011095.1 Bacteroidales bacterium | reverse complement strand
CGCCGGGTGTGTAGGCATTGCCATCAGGGCGGTTGTCGGTGGCAGGAACGAGCCCGATAACATAAACCGGTAATTTTGCTTTCGATATGGCATACATGGCCGATGCAACGGCAGCGGCGCCGGCCATATCGCTTTTCATGGTGTCCATAAAGTTACTTGGCTTTAAACTCAATCCGCCGGTATCGTAAACAACGCCTTTACCCACAAAAACATAGGGCTTTGTGTTGACGGCATTGGCAGGTTTCCATTGGATGGTAGTAAAGGTAGGTTCGTCGATGCTACCACGGTTAACCGCCAGGAGGCCGCCCATTTTAAGGGCTTCTATTTTTTTCTTGTTAAAAACCTCCACCTTGGCGCCGGTTTCTTTGCCCATTTCAACAATGGCTGCTGCCAATGCTTCGGCATTTAAATCGGCTACGGGCGTGTTTACCAGGTCGCGTGCTTTGTAAACCGCTTTTGTTAAATTAAAAAGGGACTCCAGGTCGCTGTCATCAATTTGTGATGAGTAAACGGCAATTTCGGTTAATGAATTTTGTTTTTTGTCCTTTTCGGTAAAGTATTTCAAAAACTGATAGTTGCCAAGTATCATCCCTTCAACAAAAGCAAGGGTTTCTTGTTTGGTAGCTGTAATTACGTGTACCACTGCCCGTTCAACTTTTGCACTATTTAAAACCGATTGAACTTCGTTACCAAACGTTCGATAGTTTTCGTAGCGTTTTGCTTTTGTACCCAATGTTTCGGCGTAAACAAAAATCAACCGGTTTTTGTAACGGTTAATGGTAATTACATTTTGTTTGTTTCGGTGTTGTTTTTTGATAAAGTCGGTTTCGTCGGCAGTTAAATTTATTTGTTTTAAACCACTTCCGTCTTTTACCAAATATATTGTATCGGCAGCCGTAGGTTTACGAAGCGCCTTTTTAAGTGTTATGTTCATAAATATTAATTTTTTGATTTTTGCAAAAATACGCAGGTTATTATTAAATAAACCAATTAACGGGTATAACGCATAAGGTTTTAAGATATTTTAGGAGTTGAAATATTATTTTTTGTTTTGCGGTTGTGAGGAAAATTTTTACTTTGAGGTGTTAACTAATATGGAAACGTAATGTTGAATTGTTGCATTGTTGTTCTGTTAGGGATAGAACCTTCCTGTATTTTAATAGTACACTGATTGGACTGATAAAACTGATTGTTATGATGAGAAAGAGAAAATCAGTCAAATCATCAAAATCAATATTCTTTTGATTCAATAAGGTTGTTATGCAGCAGGGATGGAAGCGGCAGCCCCTGTGCAGGTATGCCGGTGTGGAGTAGTGCTGCCGGAGCGACCAAAGGAAGCTACGGGCGGCACGTTACGTAACACGGCAGGCCTGTGCAGGGCTATAGCGTACAGCCCGTCCGCTGCCCTGATAATTATTGTTTTAGTAAAGTTGCCGCGGCATGTAATTTTATAGTAAGTTTGGATTTTTAAAATTTTTGCGATATGAAAAGAATAGTTGTTTATGCAGCAATGCTGTTTACTGTATTGGGAATAACATTGTTAGCAAGCTGTAACAGTTGTATTGACGGGACAGGTCATGTGGAGAATCAAACGCGAAACATGGCTCCGTTTACCGAAATTGTACTTAATATAAATGCCGATGTAATTGTTGATTTGGCATCGAAGACCACCATGCAGCTTCATGCGCAAAAAAATGTGCTTGAGGCAATTACCACGCGAGTGAAGCGGGGGAAGCTGATTATTGATGCATCGCCGTGCCTCGGAAAAACGGACCCTATATTAATTAAGGTGTTTACGCCTGATATTAAAAAGTTGACGTTAAATGGTTCGGGGATGATAAAAACCGCCAATCCGATGACGTTGGGAAAGATGCAGATTGATGTTTCGGGTTCGGGAAAGATTTTTGCCGATATTCATGCCAATGTTGTTAAAACCGACATCAGTGGTTCGGGGGAGGTTATTGTTAACGGTTCGGCCAACGAGCAGGAGATTGAAGTAATGGGGTCAGGAAGTTTTATGGGGTTAGGCATGCGCACCAATAAGGCGGATGTTGAGCTTTCGGGTTCGGGAAAAGTTGAGGTGAGTGCAACCAACAGGCTTGTGGTTGAGGTTACTGGCAGCGGCGAAGTGGTGTATGCCGGCGATCCGAAGGTTAAAACCGAAATTACCGGAAGCGGAACGGTTACGAAGATGAAATAAATTACGGGTGTTTCGGGTTTCTTATGGGTGTGCTAAAATAAATTGCCCGGTTGTCCGTTATAGGATTAACTTTAAATTGTCAAGCCTGTGAAAAGAGTATATTTTCTTTCGTTTTTACTGATATTTACCTTGTTTTTAGGAATGAGCACGAAAGCTCAAATTGGCGGGCGTTATGCCTATTCGTTTTTGGAAAAGCCTTTGTCGGCAAGGGTTGCCGCCCTTGGGGGAAATACAGCTGCCGTACGTGATGGCGATATTAACCTTGCGCTGGTAAACCCGTCGTTGATTAACAGTGCCATGAGTGGTTCCATTTCGCTGGCTTATGTTGATTTTTTTGACGATATAAACTATGGTTTTGCACAGTATGGTCATACCTTTAAAAAAGCAGGTAGTTTTGTAGCCACCATGCAGTACTATAATTACGGTACCTTTGATTATGCTGACGAAACGGGTGCGGTATCGGGTTCGTTTTCGGCTTCGGATGCGGCGCTTACCATTGGCTGGGGCAGGGAGCTTGACAGCTCGTTTTCGATTGGTGCGGCAGGCAAGTTGATTTATTCGAACTACGAATCGTATTCTTCGTTTGGTTTTGCTGTTGATGTTGCCGGAAGTTACCGGGCTAAATCGGGTTGGGAAATGTCGCTTATTGCACGAAATATCGGCATGCAGCTTACTTCTTATGTGCCCGGTTCGCGCGACCCGTTGCCCTTCGATTTGCAATATGTGCTTACCAAGCGGCTGGATCATGTGCCGTTCAGGTTTTCGTTTATTTACGACCATATTGAAAAGTGGAACCTCTATTATGAAGACCCGACCAATCCTTCAGGCGGGGTTGACCCTGTTTCGGGCGAGCCGGTATTTAAAACCGGAATGGCAAAGTTTGGCGATAACCTGATGCGCCATATAATTGTGGGGGGCGAGTTTTATATTGGTAAAAACCTGGTTTTAAGAGGGGGCTACAACTATCGCCGCCGGCAGGAACTGAAGATGAACGATAAGCTGGGTATGGTTGGTTTTAGCTGGGGGATCGGTATAAGGGTTTATAAGTTTAAAATTAATTATTCGCGCTCGGCTTACCATCTGGTAGGGTCGCCCAATTATTTTACTATTTCGTTTGACTTGAACTCGTTTGCTAAGAAATAGTTTTTACCCAAGCTTCTTTCCGAGATAAACAAATCCGTTGGAGTGGTGTCCGTTCATGGTTTTAAAGGTGATGGCTGTGCTGCTTTCGGTTTGAAACGGTTTTGTGAGTTTTTCAATATAACTTTTATCGTGATGACGTAATACCGCTCCTTCGGGAAGCTCAAAAACGCCGTACGTTCCATATTTGTTGTAAAAGGCGTTGTACCTTTTTTTGTTGCGTTCATCGGTGTTTAAAAGAAAATCGTTGATATAGAGGATGCCGCCGGGTTTTAACACGCGCTCAATTTCGTTTATGAGGCTTGTTTGCGTTTTGTCGTCAATAATACAGGTTAAAACGGCGAACAAAATAACCATGTCAGCCGAGTTGCTTTCCAACGGTATTTTGTTGTTTTTTGAAACACGAAGGTTAAGATGAGGAAATGTTTTTTTGCCCCGCTGTATCATGCCTTCGGAAAAGTCGTAGCCGATGGTGTTTTTATAGCCTTGTTGCCAAAGGCTGTCAAGTGTTCGGCCATAGCCACAGCCGTAATCAATAATTAGCGCCTCGGGTTTTAGATGTTCCTTTAAGGTGTTGATATCGAGAAGGGTGGTAAACTCTTTTGTTTCGGAAGCGCTGTTCCAGTAGGTTTTTTGATTCATGGGTTAATTGTTGTTTTTGGGGTGTTATTCAGCCTTCGGCTGTCATTTGCTTTCGCGTCATTTAGCCTCCTTTTAGTCGGCTGTTATTTGCCCTGCGGGCGTTATTTGGTTTGCTGTCATTTTATCGGGTGTTAAGGATGTTCAAAACCTCTGTAAGGGAGGTGGCTTCCAGACAGTTTGGGCTTTCAACTTTGTCGGCTTCTTCGTGTTGCCACGAGGTGTGATAGGGTACAAATATTGCGTAGGCTCCAATATTTACCACAGGAATGATATCCGACTTTCGGGAGTTGCCAATCATTAAAAAGTCTTCGGGTTGAACATTTAGTTTTTTAAGCAGCTGCAGGTAGTTTTCTTCCTTTTTATTGCTTAGAATTTCCACATGATGAAAATATTGTTTTAATCCTGAGTTGGTTAGCTTTCGTTCCTGATCCAGTAAGTCGCCTTTGGTTACCACAATTAACAGTGCCTCCTTTTGATAAAGTGTTTTAAGTACCTCCTCAACGCCATCGAGCAAAACAAGGGGCTTTTGTATAAGCGCTTTGCCAAGGTCGATAATAGATTGAATGGTAGCCGGTTTAACCTGATTGTTGCTTACTCGTAACGCGGTTTCGGTCATTGAAAGCGTCAGTCCCTTGGCGCCGTATCCATAGAGCGTAAGATTTTGCATTTCGGTTTTAAAAAGCTCATTGTTAAGGGTTTCTTTATTGCCGAAATCCTGTAACAGGTTAAAAAACTTTTCTTCTGTTTCTCTGTAAAAAGGTTCGTTTACCCAAAGGGTATCATCGGCGTCAAAAGCTATTATTTTAAATTTTTGTTTCATGTGATTATAATATGAGAATTAAGGATTTATAATATGTAATTTTTATCATCTTCCGATAGCTATCGGAATACGCGAATTTCACGAATTTCATTTTCCGTATAGCTTTCTGAGGGGGTTTCGTCTGCTAAACATCCGTTAAATTCCTGCCTTTGCCGGCAGGGAGGCATTAAATCCGATGACAATCTTTTTGGGGTATTCGCTTGTACAGTTTTTTTTTAATTTATTTATCATTTCTTGTTGTTGAATTGAAGGATTTATTTTTTAACCAGCTCAAGGTCAATCCTCTTTTTTCCATTGGTTTTGGAGGAAATCCACACTTCGGGTTTACTGTCTAAGTTGTTTCTATCGTAATACATTACAAATATTTGAATGGGTTTACCTATGTATTCCGTTTTCATGGGTATATAATAGGTGTAATTGGCATTCCGTTGTGCCACCACGTATTCCCAGGTGTTGGAAGGGTAGGAGGGCGCCCGGTCGGGAGCGCCTGTTAATTTGCCATCCACCAGAGCAGCCACGTAAGCACCTTCAACACCATGTTTTCCGTTGATGGCTATGCTTAAATAGCTGCTGTCAGCCAGCTCGTTAAGGGTAAAAGTGGCGCTCATGCTTTTAATGCATTTCATTTTTGAGGGGTGGGCAAACAGGTTTGATGCGCGCCATCTGCTTCTGTTTAACGGACTACCGTTTGAAAACCCTTCTATTTCCGAAATATAGCGGGGCTGGTAGCGAAGTCGTAAATATTGAATGGTGTCGCCAACAGGGATAACCATTAAAGTGTCAGTAAGATAGGTGATGGTTCGCCAGTGAATTAAATCGGATGAAACTTCGGCATAGTTTCCTTCCTGATACAGCAGTGGTTGCAGCTCAAAATAGTCGGGAATGTGAAACACAAGCGAATCGGCATAAACGGGATACCCCAAATTTAATCTGAAGGTTCCGCCTTTTATCCTTAAATCGTAGTCATATTTGTCGGAGAGGCCGAAGCCGGTTTTGTAGTTTCCGTCAAACAGGTTTTTATCCCACACCGCACGATTTACAAAGGTGGGCTGGTTGAAAAAGGCATCTCTGGCTTTTTTTACTTCGGGGATGGATGTCTTCCCGGAGCGTATCAGCGATCGTACTTCCAGCGCATTGTTGTCGGCGGCAAAAACAGTGGCCTCATACAAAAACGCTGCGTTATCGGGGACGGGGATTTCGGTTAGGTCGGCTATTTTTCTGTGTGTGGGTAGTTTTAGCTTTTGTCCGGGAAATGAAATTTTAAGACTCTTTCCTTTAAGAAGCTGTTTATTTACTTTTCCGTTTACCAAAGCTCTTTGATAGTGATTGGGATGGCTCAGTTTAATTGAAGTGTTGGTGCCGGGATTACCCAATACCTCCACCAGTGTGCTTTTTCCTGCCACTTGTCTGATAACTTTACAGGGTGCACCGACAACAGGTTCGTTAAACGAAGAGGTTGTTACCAAAAAGAGGGCGGCACGAAACGGCTCCACGGTTACGGTGTAACGGTCGTTGGGGCTAAAGGTTCCCAGGTTTTGTTCGTAGGGATGTAGCTGAATAAGATTTACGGAGGCTTTTTTAGTGATCAACCCGATTTCGCTGTTCAGTGACAGATGATATTGAACCGGCAACCACGACAGGTTTCGCAGTGTTATCAGCCGTGTGTTTGAGTCGCCGCGCGACACTGCGTAAAGGCCGTATTGTGCTTGTGACAGCACCATTCCGTTTACCAGAATGGTATCGAATTGGCGATGTAAGTTGTAAATACGAGCCAGTTTTGAAAACTCGTCATCGTTTAAAAGCCAGGGGTTTCCGTAAATTTCGGGGGCGAGTATTAAATCGCGGTTAAAGGCCTGTAAGATAAGGTCGTCATCCCAATTGTCAAGACATGAAGACAGGCACACTCCGTGGTCTTCGGTAAGTCGTTGAAGACCGGGAACAACACCCCGTGAGATGGCCGCCGCCCTGTGATGCGGTGCCGTTGTGTTGTTAGTCATAAACACATCGATGTAGGTTTCATCGCCGCCCCATAAAAAGGTGGTGGCATAGGGTTTGGCTTTGTCAAGCCCCAGGCGATGGTTGAGTAAAATTAAATCGGGTGACCATTTTCGGCACGCTTTCATCATGTTAATAAAGGTATCTTCATTTTCTGTGCGCAGCGGTCCGCAAACGGCATCAAACTTAAAAAGGGCAAAATGATAATCTTTGCAAAGACTCACCATCTGGTTGGTTCTGGCTTGCTCTTCCTGCGGGGTGTTGCCAAACCCATCGGGGCCACCCCATACACCCAGCCGAATACCGAGGCTTTTGGTTTTTTGGTAAATGGAATCAAAACCGTAGGGAAATTGCTTTTTAAACCTTGCCGATTGCATGCTGCCGTAAAACCGTTTGCCATCGATGGCACCGGCATCAAAGGCGTATATGTCGATCTGCATACCGTATTGTGATTTCAGCCATGCAAAAAAGTTGAGGTTGATTTGTGTTTGTGCTTCGGTGGCACCTTCGTTGGTGTTGTTTATCCAGCTGAAATATTGTGCTTTGGAGGGGGTTTTTTCATCGGCTCCCGGGAATACTTTTTCCTGTGTATTTGCTGTTAACACAGATGTAAGAAGCAGGATAAGTGTAAGATAGGGAGGGAGTTTTATTTTCATCTGTTTATAAATATGAGATTAATGGATTATTATCATACTGCTTTTTTATCATCGGATTTAACGAATTACGCGGATTAAGTTTTTCGCTTGCGAAAAACATCCGTTAAATTCGTTAAATCCGATGACAATCTCTTTGGAATTTTCATTTTTTTCACCTGATTCCCAGCCAAAAATAGCAGAAAACAAGTGGATTAAAATTTATTCGTTGTGAATGTTGCATGTTGTTTATTTTATTTATTCTCGTGCTAAAGATGTGTGGTCGTGGATGATGCGCCATCCACAGCCGGTTTTTTTAAAAATAAGGGTGAAAAGGCCGTGGGGATGGTCGGTTTCGCGGGTGAGTTCCCATGAGCCGAATGCCATTGCCGTTTTGTCCGACAACATTTTAATGTCGATGTTGGAAAACAGCAGTCTGCCCATGGTTTTTTTATCGGGATAGCTTTTTAAGTATTTGTCGAGGGTGGTTTGCCAACCGTAGGTTACATTTCCTCCGGAGGCAAATCGAAGGGAGTCGCTTTTAAGGTATCCTTTCATAAATCCTTTAATGTTGCCTTGGTTCCAAAATTTTTGCTGTTGCATCATTACTGCTCTGACCTCATTTTTCAAAGCATCGGGATTGTTTTTTTTGTGTGAACACGCCATGGCGGTTAGCAAAATAAACAGCAATAGAAATTTTGTTTTTTTAATCATGGTGTTGTATGTATTTTTTGTAATCTAAAATAAAGCGATAAGGCAGCAGTGCATCTTCGCCGGCATAATCAATGCCGATGCGCGGTGTTGCTTTTATATGGTTTTTATGCACGCTGATACCTTTGTCTTCTATCCATATTATGTTGCCGGTCAGGCTAATGCCGTTGTGATTTTTGTTGATTCCCAAGGCTTTGGTCATTTTAGCAGGGCCGTTGGTAAGTTGATAGTTTATTTTATGTTTTCCGGTTCGCTTTAACATGGTTTCGCATCCTGTTAAAGGATAAATGGCACGAATTAAAATGGCGTGAGGTACCTCCTTTTTACCGGTTACCACATTAAACAGGTGATGCATACCGTAGGTGAAATAAACATAGCTGATGCCGCCCTGTTGATACATGGTTTCGGTTCGGGCAGTTCGGCGGCCATTGTATGCGTGCGATGCCTTGTCGGTTATGCCGGCATAGGCTTCCGTTTCGGTGATGATGCCACCTGTTAAAGTATTGTTGATATTGCTGTACAGATATTTCCCGAGCAAATCTTTTGCAAGCCTGACTACCTCTTCGGATTGAAAATAGGATGCTGGTAGTTTCATTTGTATATAACTTTAAACAGGTTCTTTAATTACTTACAAATTATAAAATTATAATGCCATAATATCGGTAGTGTTGCTATCGGCCAAATAGGCACGCAGTTGAAGATTGTACCCGGGATAAGCATCGGTAAATTTTTTGTATTTCACTTTCCTAAAAGAGGCTTCATTAAATTTTATTTCAAAAGCATCTTTGTTCGTTACTCCCGGATCGTCAATTATAAAGTCCACTTCGTTTCCGGATGTCGTTCGCCAAAACTTAATATATTCCATTTCAAACTTTTCGCGTAACCTGACAAAGGCATAATTTTCAATTACCACACTTTTGTCGATACGGGTTTCTATATCCTGATAAGTATTCAGGATTGCCGTTCTAAAGCCAAGGTCGTTAAAATATATTTTTGGCATTTTAGTAAGCTCTTTTCTTATATTTTTATGGTAAGGTTTAATGAGATGTATGTGAAACGACTTTTGCAGAACATAAATATAATTTTCTATAGCTGTTACAGATATTTTAAGAGTGTTCGATAACTCATTCATGTTAAGTAAGTTTCCGGTCTGCCCGGCAAGTAAAATAAGTAAATTGTAAAACTTTTTCTCGTCTTTTATTTTGGATTCATAGATGTCTTTTTGCAGATATGAGTGGAAAATATCTTTAAGCAGGAGTTTTTTATTTGCTTCATCTTTAGCAAGCACAACGGCAGGGTATCCGCCAAATGTTAAATACTCTTTAAATAGGATTTTTAGTTCGCGTCGTTTTAAGGACAGGTATTTTTCATTATTCCTGATTTTGTTTAATTCATCAATTAATTCTGTTTCTCCTGTTTTAAAATAAATAAACTCATCAAAGTTAAGGGTATATAAATTAAATATTCGTTTTCTTCCTGCGAGGGAATCTTTAAATTTTTTATCAATATAAAATGCACTGCTGCCGGTAACCACTAATTTCAGATTTGAAGAATATTTATCATATAACAGTTTTATAAAGTTTGACGGGTTGTCAAGATATTGTATTTCATCTATCAATACATAGGTTCTGTCGGCTGATTCAATAGTAAGATACATAAAAATATTATCAGGATGGCTGTTGAGGTTTGCAAGTATTTCAGGGTCTTCCAGATTAAGGTAATAAACTTTCTCGTTTTTTAATGCCAGTTCAGCCTCCAGTTGTTTGAGTAGTGTTGTTTTTCCTGTTTGCCGTGCACCTGTAATAATTGTATATTCCTTTTCGGAAAGGTGGTTTGACAATTCGGTAAACAGTTGTCTTTTTAGCATTTTCATTGTTTATTTGTAAATTCCTAATAAAGCGCTAAAGTAATGCAATTATTGAAAGAATACAAATGTAAATGAAAAATATCGGATAATATTCATTTTGCAAATGAAAAATATCGGATAATATTCATTTTGCAAGTAAAAAATATCCGTCTAAAAGCTCTTGCGAAATCGGGGAATATTATTTTTTGTCGCTAAAAGAAATAAAACATATTAAAACCTACATATTAATAATATTAGTA
>JALVAQ010000178.1 GCA_027011095.1 Bacteroidales bacterium | reverse complement strand
ATATGGTCGTTAACCCCAAGCACCACATATTTAACATCATCGCGTTCACCTTTGGCAGGAGCAGAAATAATCACCTTGCGGGCACCCGACAGTTCCACATGTTTGATGGCATCGTCGCGATCAACAAACATACCGGTAGATTCAATCACCACATCAACTCCCAACTTTTTCCAGGGTAGTTTTCCCGGATCGGGTTGGTTAAACACTTCAATGCTTTTACCGTTTACAATAATATGGTTCCCATTCGCAACAACGCTTCCTTCAAAATGCCGCTGTACCGAATCATATTTTAAAAGATGTGCAAGATTGGCAGGATCCGTCAAGTCGTTAATGGCAACCACTTCCATATCATCCCTTTTGCAGATATTACGAAAGGTAACCCGTCCTATTCTTCCAAAGCCATTAATGGCAATTTTTATCTTTTTCATGCTTGATTGTTAAAAAGCAAAAGTAAAAAAAGAATGACACACTATTACTGCGAATGAGTTAGTATTACAGGGCAAATAATACAGCCCGGCAATCATAAAATTAAATACATTTGCATTTTTATGGAACCACGCAACCGATGAATCAAAACCAATTCATATCGTATCTGTCTGACCCGTCGCAACTGGACAAGAGTTCACTGGATGAGCTGGATGCTTTAATTAAAGAGTATCCCTATTTCCAGTCGGCGCGAATTCTGTTTTCCATAAATCTTTTAAACGAAAGCAATATCCGTTACGATTCCGAGCTGAAAGCTACTGCCATAAATGCCGGTAATCGGGTGGTTTTAAAGAAGCAGATTGACAAGGCACTAAAGTGGAAAGAAAGCGCCTCCCGGGAAATTGCTGAACAGGAAATAACTTCGGATCAGGAGGTGGTTGAGCAGCCTTTGTCAGACACCCCGCAAGAAGATTCCATAGCGCAGCTGAAAAAAATTATTGAACAACGCATTCGCGAAATAGAGGAAGAGAAGCGTCAAAAGGGCGAAGAGAAGAAGAAAAAACCACTTTCCAAAAAGACGAAGTTCAGCATTATTGACAATTTTATCCATAACGACCCATCCATTTCGCGTGCCAAAGGTGAGTTTTACGACCCCGTTGTAAAAGCAAAGCAGAGTATTGTGGAGCAGCAAGACATTGTAAGCGAGACACTGGCAAAGATTTATTACGATCAGGGTTATTTTGAAAAAGCCATTGAAATGTATGAAAAATTAATTTTGAAAGTTCCGGAAAAAAGTAGTTACTTTGCAGCCCTTATTGAAAAAGCTAAAAAAGAGTTAAACAATAAATAATAGAACGATGTATATTTTATTCTCGATAGTAATTTTGGTCATCAGCGTATTGCTGGGTTTAATTGTTTTGGTTCAAAACCCAAAAGGAGGTGGATTAGCCGCTAACTTTTCAGGTGGAAGCCAGTTTATGGGTGTAAGGCAAACAGCCGACATGCTTGAAAAATTAACCTGGGGCTTCGGCATTGGCATTCTTATTTTAAGCCTTGCTGCCGCCACCATCATCCCACGTCAGGTTAGTAATGACGGGCAGGAAGATACCCAGCTTAGAAACAAAATCGAAAACACTGCTGCTCCGGTTAACCTGCCAACAGCACCTGCCACCGACAACAACGGAAAATAGCAGATTAAAAAATATCTTTTTAAAATGTCAGAATGTCATAAATGTTCTGACATTTTTTTTGCCCTTTCGTTTGGCACGAAATGTGACAAAGGGCAGGCAATGTATAACCATAAAATTAAAAGACAATGGCAAATGTAAATATTAAACCGCTGGGCGATCGTGTAGTAATTGAGCCTGTTGAGGCAGAAGCAAAGACAGCCAGCGGAATCATTATTCCTGACACAGCTAAAGAAAAACCATCGCAGGGAACTGTTGTGGCTGTTCCCGAAGCCAACAACGATAACAATATTACCGTTAAAGTTGGCGACAGTGTATTGTATGGTAAATATGCCGGAACCGAAATCACCATCAACGATAAGAATTATCTTATCATGAGTGAATCGGACATTTTGGCTATTGTTTAATCAAGAAGAAGAAATAACAATTAAAAAAATAACTTAAAACTTAGAAAAATGGCAAAAGACATTTTATTCGATCACGAAGCAAGAGAAGGCCTTAAAAAAGGTGTTGACGCATTATCAAATGCAGTAAAAGTAACCTTAGGCCCCAAAGGAAGAAACGTAATTATTGACAAATCGTTTGGCGCACCTCAGGTAACCAAAGACGGTGTTACCGTTGCCAAAGAAATTGAACTTACCGACCCCGTTGAAAATATGGGTGCTCAAATGGTAAAAGAGGTGGCTTCAAAAACCAACGATGTTGCCGGTGACGGTACCACTACCGCTACTGTTTTGGCACAGTCGATTTTTAATACCGGACTTAAAAACGTAACCGCAGGTGCCAACCCTATGGATTTGAAACGCGGCATCGACAAAGCAGTTGCAAAAGTTGTTGAAGGCATTAAAGAAATGAGCCACGAAGTTGGCGACAACAGCGAAAAAATTGAGCAGGTTGCCTCCATTTCGGCCAACAACGACAAAACCATCGGTAAAATGATTGCCGAAGCAATGGGTAAAGTTAAAAAAGAGGGTGTTATTACCATCGAAGAAGCCAAAGGTATTGAAACCTATGTTGATGTGGTTGAAGGTATGCAGTTCGACCGTGGTTACATCTCCCCTTACTTTGTAACCGACACCGAAAAAATGACCACTGTTTTTGACGAGCCTTTGATTCTTATCCACGACAAGAAGATTTCGGTAATGAAAGAGTTGCTTCCTATTTTGGAAAAAGCTGTTCAAACCGGAAAACCATTGCTCATTATTGCCGAAGATGTTGATGGCGAAGCATTGGCAACCTTAGTTGTTAACCGTTTGCGTGGTTCGTTAAAAATTGCTGCTGTTAAAGCACCCGGTTTTGGCGACAGAAGAAAAGAGATGCTGGAAGACATCGCCGTATTAACAGGCGGAGTTGTTATTTCGGAAGAAGAAGGT
>JALVAQ010000177.1 GCA_027011095.1 Bacteroidales bacterium | reverse complement strand
AAAATTGTTTAACAACGAACCCGAAGTTTTAGCCATACATGCCGGACTTGAATGCGGCCTTATCGGCGATAAATATCCAGGTATGGATATGATTTCGTACGGCCCAACCATCAAAGGTGCCCATTCGCCCGATGAAAGGATGGAAATTGAATCGGTAGAGAAATTTTGGGATCTCACCATCGAAATCTTAAAAAACATTCCTGAAAAATAATCTTTTACAAGATTTCTTTCAAAAATTACCCCCGGTGTGTCCGTATTTGCCCCCGGGAAAAAGCAGGAAAGTCAAGCCCTCGGTATTTTATGGGTAACAACACCGGGGGCTTGACTTGTACTTAACATCCCCCCAACTATTAAAACAAAATCAGGTTGGCCACCCTGAGTGCTTTTCAACGACAGGCGAAAAACGTATCGAAGAGTGACCCAAAGGCTATTAGTCAATTCCCCGGTTTCCAATGGGTAATAACATTCCGGTTTTCACTGCCGGAAAAACAGGATGTAAGGTTTATTGATTTCTTATACTATTAATCAAAATCATAAAACCTTTCAAAAATGAAAAAGATACCCCTCACCCTGATGATGCTGGTTTTGTTTCTAACAGCAAAAAGCCAAACAGAACGCAGTGTAAACGATGCACATGGCTTGCCGGTTGGAGCCAACGCTCCGCTGTTTACGGCCATGGATGCCGATAGCAACAACTTTAATCTTGAAAAAGCCTTACAGCAAAAACCGGTCGTGTTAATTTTTTATCGCGGCTTTTGGTGTCCGGTGTGTAACAAACACCTTGGCGCCATTCAGGACAGTCTGTCAATGATTGAGGCCAGCGGTGCCAAAGTAATTGCCGTATCACCCGAAAAGCCCGATTATTTAAACAAAATGGCTGAAAAAACAGGCGCAAAGTTCACCTTGCTTTACGACGAAGGTTATCTTATTGCCGATGCCTATGACGTTACCTTTAAGCCTACTTCAACAGAGCTTTTTACCTACAATGTCGTGCTGGGTGCCAAACTCAAAAAAACGCATTCCGACAAAACACAGCAATTACCCATTCCTGCCACCTTTATCATCGACCAAAAAGGAAAAATTTTCTGGCGACAGTTTAACCCCGATTATAAAAAACGTGCTTCCGTAAAAGAAATTCTTAAAGCCCTTGATGAGCTGAATGAACAGGAAAACAAAACAAAATAAAGAATTGTTTTAAAAAAAACCTTATTGCAAAATACTGACATTAAAGGATTTTAAACCAAAATAATAAAACATTCATAAAAAAACCTGTCAGGAAACAAAACTAAAATCGTCTGTTAAACCGAATCAAATAAATCATAAAAATTTTAATCATGAAAACAATTCTATCAATCTTATTAAGCGTACTGTTTGCGGTTAATATTACAACAGCACAGGTGGTGATAACCTCCACCCAAACTTTCGACACCAAAGGCCAAATGTTGCTTGCCAACGAAATCAACGAAAGTGGGGAACCCTTTGCGGAAGCTTTGGGCTACAATCTCGACGACCTCGATCCTATGGTTTTAAATCAGCCTGATTCAATATCCTACACCATGGGAATTGAAAACTACGAATATTCACGTTATCAACTTGGAACAGTAATATCACGCTCCGGCATTGGCCTCCACATGATGTGGGCACCCGTAATCGTTCAAAAAGCTGCCATGGAACCGGACAGTTTCGACGGTATGTACACAGGAGGCACTCCCAACGGTTTTAAAAACGACGATGAACTGATGAAAACCATCATGCACTTTGCCATGCTTTCGGGCGGAATGGCACCCATGAACCCATGGCCACAGTTTGCTGAATTTCAAAGTGGTGACCCTCACCTGCCTCAGCCGGTAGCCGATGATTTTCGCTCCAATTTTGAAAGCCTTCGCTGGGATCGAAACTTAATGGACAAAACCCTGAATCTGGGAGCCATGGGACAAACCCTGATGAAACAATACCTCTGGGCACAGGATATGCTGGGCAGCTTTCACGATTCGCTTGACAACGGTATCGATCCCGATGGAACCAACTCCCCCGATTCAACAGGAAGCCCTAATTTCGACCCCAATAACAATATTTTTTATGGCGGCGACGGCACTGACGGCTTTATCGGCCAGGTTTTAACTGCCGAAGCCATCAACAAAACAAAGTTCCTCATCGGTAACCTTGCTTACAATGGCGATTCGTTAGGAGTCGTTGACCCAATGACCTATGACCCAGCCAATGGCATCCTTTTTTTTCCCCACCAGATTGCAGTAACCGAAATCCCCGGCGGAACCATGATGCCACCAAAAGCAGGCTCCTTTGAAGTAACCGATGAAAGCAGCGACCTTTTCGACCAATTGTCGTATCTGTGGGGAACACTAAACTTCAAAAACATGGCCGACCCAAACAATAGCAGCGATGCAGCCCACTTGGCTTATCACACTGTATTCGACGGCAACCCTTTTCCTGCCCCTATGGCACAAACAGGTGTGCCCGGCCCTTTTGACCTGATGAAAGGAACCAGTAAAATTATCTTTATGAACCTGATGGCCATGCACTTTAATGGAACAGAAGGTACTTTTGTTAACACTTCCGGACTTGAAAACGGTGCCGCCACTCCCGGCAACGAAATCAGCACCCTCAATGCCGGTTATCTAACCATGGTTCTTGTTAAAATGGACCAGGAGTTTGCATCAACACCCATGGAACCCATGATAATAAATGCTGTAAACGCACAAGCCAATTACCTGATACACAAACTTAAAGATGCCAACGGTGGATTCTACAATGGATACACCATCGGACAAGGCCCCGACAACAGCGTAAAAACTGTTGTTGCTCAGGCTGCCGCCGCTCGCGGGCTTTATGCCGCCTACGATTTAACCGGTAATAACGACTATCTGAATGCAGCTGATGAAGCCTATAACTTTTTAATCGAAAACTACTATGTTCCTCAACTAATGGGCTTTAAAACAGAATATGGAAACAACATGGCTACCTATACCC
>JALVAQ010000176.1 GCA_027011095.1 Bacteroidales bacterium | reverse complement strand
GCCAACCCTCCAATTCCTTGTCCTTCCACCAAGAAATAACTACCTTTGCGCCCCCTGTAAAGATATTGTTTTTCAGGAATGAATAGTTTTAAAACTAACCGTTTAAAAAATAATAATATGGCATTTGATATTGAAATGATTAAAGGTCTATACGCACGTTTTCCGGAGCGTGTTGATGCAGCAAAAAAATTGCTGGGAAGGCCAATGACACATGCAGAAAAGGTACTTTATGCTCACCTTGATGAAGGAACTGCAAACGAAACTTATGAACGTGGTAAATCGTATGTCGATTTCCGCCCCGACCGTGTGGCCATGCAGGATGCCACCGCCCAAATGGCGTTGTTGCAATTTATGCAGGCCGGAAAAAAAGTGGTTGCCGTTCCCTCAACGGTGCATTGCGACCACCTTATCACTGCTAAAGAAGGTGCTGAAAAAGACCTTGAAAATGCAAAATATAACAATCAGGAAGTTTATGACTTTTTAGCTTCGGTATCTAACAAATACGGTATCGGTTTTTGGAAACCTGGTGCCGGTATTATTCATCAGGTAGTGCTCGAAAATTATTCTTTTCCGGGCGGGATGATGATTGGAACCGATTCGCACACGCCCAACGCCGGCGGACTTGGAATGATTGCCATTGGAGTGGGTGGTGCCGATGCTGTTGACGTGATGGCAGACATGCCCTGGGAACTTAAATTTCCTAAATTGATTGGTGTTAAACTCACCGGAAAACTGAGCGGATGGCTTGCTCCCAAAGATGTTATTTTAAAAGTTGCCGATATTCTTACCGTAAAAGGCGGAACCGGTGCTATTGTTGAATACTTTGGCGAGGGTGCCCATGCTCTTTCGGCTACCGGACGTGCTACCATTTGTAATATGGGTGCGGAAGTTGGAGCAACCACCTCCGTATTCGGCTATGATGAAAACACTGCTGAATACCTGCGTCAGACAGGCCGTGCCGATGTGGCTGAGCTGGCAAATGGCATTGCCGGATATCTTACCGGTGACGATGAAGTTTATGAAAACCCTGAAAAATATTTCGACCAGGTTATTGAAATTAACCTTTCTGACCTTGAACCCGCCTTGAACGGGCCGTTTACTCCCGATTTGAGGACTGCCGTTTCAAAAATGGGCGAAACTGCCAAAGCAAAAGATTGGCCTTTGAACATGGAAGCAGGGCTGATTGGTTCGTGTACCAACTCTTCGTACGAAGACATTACCCGTGCGGCATCATTGGCTCGACAAGCACTGGATAAGGGGCTGAAAATTAAAAGTGAACTGTTTATCACTCCTGGTTCGGAGCAGGTGCGTTATACTATTGAGCGTGACGGGCTGATTGATCTGTTTGAAAAAGTTGGTGCTACTGTACTTGCAAATGCCTGTGGGCAATGTATTGGTCAGTGGGATCGCGAAAGCGTTAAAGACGGCCACCGTAATTCAATTGTAACTTCGTTTAACCGTAACTTTGCCAAGCGTAACGATGGCAATATCAATACTTTTGCCTTTGTGGCTTCGCCCGAAATGGTGATGGCTTATTCCATTGCCGGCACCCTCGATTTTAACCCTTTAACTGATGAACTGGTAAACGACAAAGGCGAAAAAGTTAAACTTGATGAGCCAACAGGAATGGTTTATCCGCCAAAAGGCTTTGAGGTAGATGATCCAGGTTATCAGGCACCTGCCGAAGACGGAAGTAAAGTAGAAGTAGTTGTTAAACCCGATTCAAAACGCTTGCAACTGTTAACTCCATTTGCCGAGTGGGACGGTAAGGATTTTGAAAAACTACATCTGCTTATTAAAGCCAAAGGTAAATGTACCACCGATCATATCTCCATGGCAGGCCCATGGCTGCGCTTCCGCGGACATCTTGAAAATATTTCGCAAAATATGCTCATTGGCGGTGTCAACTATTTTAACGACAAAACCAACCTTGTTAAAAATCAACTGACAGGTGAGTATGGCCCCGTTCCTGCTACTGCTCAGGCCTATCGCGACCAAAGCGTAGGTTCAATTATTGTTGGCGACGAAAACTATGGCGAAGGCTCCTCTCGTGAACATGCTGCCATGGAACCCCGTTTTCTCGGTGTGAAAGCTGTGTTGGTTCGCTCCTTTGCCCGTATTCATGAAACCAACCTTAAAAAACAGGGCGTATTAGCGTTGACTTTCGACAATAAAGCCGATTACGAAAAGGTACTTGAAGACGACAGAATTGATGTGCTTGGCCTTGCTGATTTTGCCCCCGGCAAACAGTTTACCGTGGTGTTGCATCATGCCGATGGTGCTACCGATGAGTTTAAAGCCAATCATACCTATAACCAAAACCAAATTGAATGGTTTAAAGCAGGTAGCGCACTTAATCTTATTCGCAAGATGAACGGATAGGGTTTAAACATTTTTTTTAGTGTGTAAAAGGCACTTCCGGGTAACCGGAAGTGCCTTTTTTGCATAAAATATTATGATATTTTGCAGGCTACCTAAAAATGCATTTACTGTAACAGTAAGATACTGAATTAGTAAGATAGAAAGTGCAAGCTTCTTATATAAGACCGGAATAAATGGAACCCTGAAAAGTGCTTTTAATTATTTACTTTTGATAGCACTTCAATGGTTGCCTCTTCTAAATTATTGTGTTACCTGCCATTCAACTTTCAAACAATAGATGAATAATGAAAAAGTCAATTTTTATATTTACATTAATGTTGTTGGCAACCCAACTCCTTGTGGCACAGGTTGCCATAAACGCTGATGGTAGCAGCACCGACAGTTCAGCCATGCTCGATATTAAAAGTACCAGTAAAGGCTTGTTACCACCACGGATGACAAACGCACAGCGAGATGCTATTGTTTCACCCGCATCAGGCCTTATGATTTATAATACTGAAAATGCCGAAATGGAATATTATAACGGCACCAGATGGTCAACCTTTGACGGTAAAATAGCTTGTGGTAGTACAATTACCGACAGCGAAGGGAATACCTATGGTACAGTGCAAATCGGTACTCAGTGTTGGATGAAGGAAAACCTTAACATCGGTATTATGATAAACGGTAATACCAACCAAACCGATAACAACTTTATTGAAAAGTATTGTTATGGTAACTCTGCTGTCAACTGCGATGTTTATGGCGGATTATACCAATGGGATGAAATGATGCAATATGTTGTTACCGAAGGAGCACAAGGTATTTGCCCGACAGGTTGGCATCTGCCCTCAGATGATGAGTGGAAAACTATGGAGATGGCTATTGGAATGTCGCAAGTGCAAGCTGATGCAACAGGGAACAGAGGAACCAACAACGAAGGGGGTAAACTTAAAGAAACGGGCTTCGCTCATTGGTATTCTCCCAATAATGGTGCTACAAATATAACCGGTTTTACTGGCCTTCCGGGAGGACGGGGTACAGGTGGCGGTCCCTTTTACACGCTAACCTATAATGGCTTTTTCTGGACAAGTACTAATAATGGTTCAACAAGTTGGAGTCGTAGTCTAAGCTATTATTTTCAACAAGTGGGAAGAGACTATATTGACCCCAGCTATGGTTATAGCGTTCGCTGTGTGCGAGATTAATACTTTGCTATTTGTTAGTTGCCAGGTGCCCGGTTTTAAAAAAAGTTGTAAACCTTTCGCTGTATAGTATCTTTTAATATGGCTCTCAAACCCATCAAGCAATAAAGTTGTTAACTTTGGTTCCGAAAAAACCTGAAAATGACCTTTGCCACTAAAATATTGCGTTTTTATTCGTCACTCAAAATAAACGAAAAACTGCCTGACGGAGTTGAAATTTTGAATCCCTATAAAAACAAGGATGCAATGGATGCCTGCACTACCTTTTACAATAAGTATTACAACGATAATAAAGGCAGAATAATGATTTTGGGTATCAATCCCGGAAGGTTTGGGGCAGGTGTTACCGGTATTCCTTTTACCGACCCTGTGAAGTTGGAAAACAACTGTGGTATCAAAAATAATTTTGAAAAAAGAGGCGAGCTTTCATCCGATTTTATTTACCGCTTAATTGATAAGATGGGTGGCCCTGAACATTTTTACAGGCACTTTTATATTGGCGCCGTAAGCCCGTTGGGATTTGTTAAAGATGGAAAGAATTATAACTATTACGATTCGAGAGCATTAACGCATGCTTTAAAACCATTTATTTTAAAAAGTCTTGTGGAACAAATAAGCCTTGGCATAATATTTAAAAGGTGTTATGTGCTGGGGCAGGGAAAAAATTACGAGTATTTAAAACTGGTAAATCTCGAACTAAAACTTTTTGAAGAACTTATTCCTCTTCCGCATCCGCGATGGGTAATGCAGTACAAACGAAAGCAGTTGGATGAGTTTCTTGATAAAACAGTTACAACACTGATTACCTAACCTGAATTTATCAGAATAATAAATAACAAATCTTAAACCGGCCTGACGTCAGGCTGGTAAATCACAAAACCTATATATTCCTAAACCCAAAACTATTTTAACTACTTATTTCCCTGCACTTCATACAGGACTATTCATATTAAATCCTTCCAGGATTTTGACCAAAGAAGGTATGAGTAAGCCTAAACCATGTTGCCATTTATGGGGGTTTTATTATTTTCCTATCTTTGTATAAGAATATCAATTAAATGGGTATCTAAAAGCGGCAACATGTTTAAACCCTTCAAATATTTTTTCATCTCTCTTTTTTTTATCCCTCTTTTCATAAAAGGAGGCACAATTGATAGTTTAAAGAGGGTGTTGAAAGATGAAAACAAACTTGCTCATCCCGACAAAGGATTGGTTAAGGCATCTATTTATTTGTCAGATTATTATACACGCATTTCGTTTGATACGGCAAAGTATTATGCTGCCCTTTCGCGTACCCTTGCCAAAAAACTGGGTAACCCTACAGGCATCGCTATGGCCAATAACATTACCGGCATGAATTATACATCGGTAGGTTATTACGATAGTGCCGTACCTTATTTGAATCAGGCTCTTGAAAACTTTAAAACCATTAAGGATACAACGGGGATTGTATTCGTGCAAAACAACCTCGCGGTAGTAAAAATGCACCTTGGCAAATATGCCGATGCCCTAAAATATTATCAGCAAAATCTGGCTTTTGCTGAAAGCAAAAAAGACTATGAAAACATGCTACTGGCCTGTAATAACATGGGAATAACTTACCACGACTGGAAAAAATATGACCGGGCACTGTTTTATTATAAAAAGGCACTTGGTATTTTAAATACCATAAATGAAGAGGAACGGAAAGGCTCGGTTTATAATAATATTGGAGAGGTTTATCAAAAAATGGGCAAAATCGACTCGGCTCAGTTTTATTTTGAAAAATCGTACCTGATTAATAAAAAGTACAACAAACAGCATTCGCTTCTAATTACCATCACCAGCATGGGTGATATCAATTTTCAGAAAGGCAATTACAGGGAAGCTTACAAACGATATAAAGATGCATTGGTTATTAGTAAAAGGATACCCGATGATTTAAACACCTCCCTCATTACCATTAAAATTGGTAAGGTTCTTAATAAGCTTAATAAATATAGCCTGGCAAAATCGTATTTGCTTGACGGGTTAAAACTTTCGGAGCAGTTGGGAATAAAAAATAACATTCTCGAAGCTTACAAAGGGCTGATTGAAAATGGCCACCTGACAAAAGATCCAAATCTTATTTATACCTATCATCAAAAGTATATGGCGCTGAACGATAGTCTCTTTAATGATAAAAATATGAAGGCGATAAATGAAATGGAAGCAAAATTTAAAACGGCTCAAAAGGAGCGCGAAATTGCCATTCTTACTGCCGACAAAAAAGCCAAGGAGCTTGAAATTCAGATGCAGCGAAACCAAAAATACTTTATTATAATTGCTGTTTTGCTTCTGCTTTTTGTAGCCTATTTGTTGTTTAACCGCTACCGTATTAAGCAATTAAAGATAAAAACAACGCTCGAAAAAGCCCGTATCAGTATTGAGCAGAGGTTATTGCGTTCGCAAATGAACCCGCATTTTATTTTTAATTCGCTAAACTCAATAGGCAGCTTTATCGGAACCAAAAATATTTCGGAAGCCCAAAGTTATCTTACCAAATTTGCAAAGTTGATGCGGCTTATTCTTGAAAATTCAAGAAAACCGGATATCCCGCTTGAGGATGAAATTCAAGCATTACAGCTAAACCTTGAATTGGAAAAACTACGTTTTGAAAATCGTTTTGATTTTGAGCTTAAGGTTGATGAAGACATTGACACGGAAAACACCTATATCTCCCCAATGCTTATTCAACCGTTTATTGAAAATGCTATTAAACACGGTTTTAAAAATAAAAAAGACAAAGGGTTTATTAAGCTATCGTTTACAAAATCGGGTAACCTGCTTATTTGTGAAATTGAAGACAACGGCATCGGACGTGAAAAGGCCGAACAACTTAAACAACAGGCAGGTATCAAGCACAATTCGTTGGGTACGCAGGTAACATCCGAACGTTTTGAAGACCTGAAAACCATCCATCCCGAAGCAGGATTTACAATCATCGACCTGAAAAATGATGCCGGTAATCCTGCCGGCACCAAAGTTATTGTTAAAATTCCTTTTGAGGAGGAATAGCAATCTGTTCAAATAAAAGACTTTAATCAATTTTATTACAAATCTCCGGTTTGCTTTTCCTGGTGCAGGATACTGCAAAAAAAATTTGATGTACTTTTGTAGTATAATTAAGTTGCAAGATGATAAAAGTAGTAGTAGTTGATGATGAGCGAAAAGCACGCGAGTATTTAATTAACCTCATTAAAAGTCAGTTTAATGAAATTGAAGTGGTTGGCCAGGCAGATGGCGTGGAAGCCGGTAAAAAACTTATTGCCGAGGTAAAGCCGGAACTGGTTTTTCTTGATGTGCAAATGCAGGACGGAACAGGATTTGACCTGTTGGCCTCCATCGACCGCTCCAACTTACAAGTGATATTTGTTTCAGCTTACGATCATTTTGCCATTACCGCCATTAAATTCAGTGCAGTCGATTACCTCGTAAAACCTGTTGATGCCATCGAGCTAAGGCGTGCCATCGAAAAAATCAAAAGCCAAAAATCGCTTGGAGAGGTAAAACAAAAACTGGACCTCCTGCTTAGCAATATCAACCAAATTGATAAAATTGCCCTCACAACATTAAACGGTATTGAGTTTGTTAGAATTGAAAATATCATACGTTGCGAAGCTGACTCCAATTACACTGTTTTTTACTTAACCGGCAACAAAAAGGTGATGGTATCCAAATCGTTAAAGGAGTACGAAGATATTTTATCTGCCAAAGGCTTTTTCCGGATTCATAAATCGGTTATCATCAATCTGTCGTTTTTAAAAAAGTACATCAAAGGCGATGGCGGAACTGTTATTTTGGAAGATGGTACTGAGTTGCAGGTTTCGCGCCGCCGAAAGGAGGAATTTTTAGAGGTGATAGCGGGGTAGGGGACAATAGTACACTGATTGGACTGATAAAACTGATTTTTTAAGATAAGAGAAGTAATCAGTACAAATCATAACAATCAGTTAAATCAGTATCCTATTCACGGTACACTGATTGGACTGCTAGCACTGATTGTTATGATAAGACGAAGCAGTCTTCCATGGTCTGATACTACGTTGCCTGCTCATACATAAAAACTGCTGCTTTTTCAGCAATAAGCACCGGCTCTTCCTTGCTTTGAATAAGGCCGGTAAGCTCCACCTTATAAAAAGTATTTGTTTGCAGGTTTTTTTGTTTGATGAACACCGGAATATAGTTTTCGCCATAGCCTGTGGCAAAACCTTCGCTGTTAATGCGTTCCACCAAAACAATTTGAGTTTTCCCTATAAAGTCACGGCGGTAGGCCTCTCTCATGGCTTCCGACAGTTTACGCATCTGTTCGCTGCGTTGTGTTTTAACATCACCGTGAATTTGTTCCGGCAGGCGCTCGGCGCGGGTTCCTTTTCGTACCGAATATTTAAAAGTATGAATATGGCCGAAATGAATCCGTTTCGACATGGCTAACGTATCCTCAAAATCCTGTTCCGTTTCGCCCGGAAAACCAACTATAATGTCGGTTGTGATGTTAAATCCGGGAACCTCTTTACGCAGCTTTTCTGCCATGGATTCAAACAGCTGTCCGGTGTACATGCGCCTCATCTTTTTTAAGATGGTTTCGGAACCGCTTTGTAAACAAAGGTGTAAATGGGGAGTTAACTTGTGATGATGAAACAGCTTAAAAAAGCTTTCGGTAAAACCATCCGGTTCCATGCTTGAAATGCGAACCCTGAAATTACCGGGAATAGCCAGTATTTGCTTTACCAACGCTTCAAAGTCAACATTATTATTGTTGTAGGTGCCAAGGTTAACGCCTGTAAGTACCACCTCTTTAAACCCATAACTTACCACTTTTCGAATGTTTTCGAGCACCTCCTCAACCGGACGACTAATGGCTCTGCCCCGCACCTTTGGAATGATGCAGTAGGTGCAAAAATTGTTGCAGCCATCCTGAATTTTAATGAGTGCGCGGGTGTGGGCGGTGGTTTTGGCAGGCTCGTAATTGAATACATCCTTTTCAAACAGGTCGGGGTCGGCGGTTTCGCCTGAAAAGTGTGCTTCCACCAACTCAACAATAGAAGTTTTATGGTCGTTGTCCACCACATAATCCACTTTGTCGCTTCCTTGCAGCTGCTCTTTGTAATTGGTGGCCATACAGCCGGTTATAATTTTAACCGAATTATCGTGCAGTCGCTTGGTGCGATTCATCACCCTTTTCGACTTCTGGTCGCTTTGATTGGTAACCGTGCAGGTGTTAATGATATATACATCGGCTTCGGCCTCCATATCATCGGTAACCTTGTAACCCCTTTCGGCAAACTCCGACATAAGCGAATCGGTTTCAAACAGGTTAAGCCGGCAACCCAGAGTTTTAAATGCTATTGTTTTTTTCACGGTGTTTTCTTTAGTCATCATTTTCAACCATTACCCCTTCCGTTGAAAAAGGAGCGGCAGAGGTTATTTTTACCTGCACATATTGCCCAATCAGGTTTTTTTTGTCGGAAGCAAACCGCACAATAATCTTTCCTTCGGTCAGCGCCGAAAGATATCCTGCTTTCCGGTCGTTGCCCCTTACCAGCACTTTAAATGTTTTTCCAATCAGCCCCTTGTTGTATTCCAACGAGTGTTTCATCAGCTCATCGGTAAGTTTGTGATATCTTTCTTTTTTGGTTTGAACCGGAATATCGTCGGGCCACTCATGGCTGGCAGCTCCCGGCCGGGGGGAGTATTGGGCAATGTAGGCCATGTTGTATTTAAACTCCTCCATGGCCTTGCGTGTGTTTTCAAACTCCTCTTCGGTTTCGCCTGTAAAACCGACAATGATGTCGGTAAAAAGGGTTGCTTCGGGAATAAGCCTGCGAATGGTTTGCACGATATGACGATATTGTGCCAAATCGTGTGTGCGATGCATCCGCTTTAACATGGCATCATCTCCCGATTGTACGGGCAGGTGGATTTGTTTGGCGAGACATTTGTATTGTGAAATAACCTCTATCACTTCGTCGGTCATATCCTGTGGGTGTGGCGAAGTAAAATAGAGCCAGAAATTGTTGGGGTGGTTATCTCCTATTTTGCCAATACGGCGTAACAGCTCCGGAAAACCTATTTCCATTCCCTTTTTGTCCAGGCCGTACGAGTTTACATTTTGTCCCAGCAGGGTTATCGATTTAAAACCTCTGTCCACAAGGCTGGTAACCTCTTTTAAAATATCTTCAGATGGCCTCGATACCTCTCTTCCGCGCGTATAGGGAACCGCACAGTAGGTACAAAATTTATTGCACCCGTTTTGAATGGGTACATAGGCCTCAAATCCTGACCCGTATTTGGGTTCAATGTGCCAAAAAGCTTCTATTCCCTTATCGGGACGTGGCAACATTTTTTTCTTTTTTTCGCCCGGTGTTTTAACAGCTTTCAGGGGAATAGAATTTTCTTTTGGTGTTTTGTTTTCCGGTAAATTTAAAATGGTTTCAAAATCTCGATCCAACGTTTGAGTACCTGCCGGAGTAACCACGCCGTATTGCCTGATCATGTTAGGAAGCTCCTTTAATTCGCTCATGGTAAAAACCAAATCAAACAGCTTTAAAAACTTTTGTTTATCAGCCGGCAAAACGCATCCGGTAACAAACGTAAGCATGTTTTTTTTATCCTTTTGTTTGTTCCATTTTTTAATGCGGGTATAAACTTTGTCGATGGCTTTTTGCCGAACCGAACAGGCAATTATACCCACAATATTTGCTTCGTGTTCATCCTCAGTAGCTTCGTAACCTATGCTTTCCAATACCTTTTGCACCCGCTCCCCATCCGAAATA
>JALVAQ010000175.1 GCA_027011095.1 Bacteroidales bacterium | reverse complement strand
TTAAAATACTATTACAAAACATATAATAATCAAACCATTAAAGAATTTGATTTGAACGATTTTGATGCAAATTCAAAGGATATTTTAGTTATAAATACTAACAAAGGTTCTCAAACTGTGATTAATGTGACTAAAGAATTAAAACCCTTGAAATAGGAAATTTAACAGATTCTAACAAAAATCTTTTTTTTTAGACATATTACAATCATCTCCAAACAATTCACTTGCTGAAACGAGTGGATATATTGATTCTAAAACTGCAAAAAATTAGAAATAATTAAAGTGACACAGTATCATAGCCAAACACGATAATAATCAGTAGTTGGTAATTAGTTAGAAACAGCATTAATGAGTAGCAGTAGTTGCTGAAAGAACAGTCATCAATCAAAAAATCAACCCATGAAAATAATTTGCATAGGCCGTAATTACATCGACCACGCCAAAGAGCTTAACAATGCAGTGCCTGAAAAGCCGGTGTTTTTTATGAAACCCGACACGGCTTTGTTGTTAAAGCACAATCCGTTTTTTTATCCTGATTTTTCAAACAACATTCATTACGAAACCGAGCTTGTGGTTAAAATCGACCGTAACGGGCGCAACATTGAAGAAAAGTTCGCTCACAAATATTATAGCGAAATTGGTATCGGCATCGACTTCACTGCCCGTGACTTACAGGCCGAAGCTAAAAAGAAAGGGCTGCCGTGGGAAATTGCCAAAGCTTTCGACCAGTCGGCACCATTGGGAAAATTTCTGCCAAAGGAAAAATTTGATGATATTAACAACATCAACTTTTCTCTTAAGATAAACGGTGAGCTGCGTCAGCAGGGCAATTCAAAAGATATGATTTTTACCTTTGATCAAATCATTGCTTATGTTTCGCAATTTGTAACCCTGCGTACCGGCGACCTGATTTTTACCGGAACACCAAAAGGAGTTGGACCAACCCAAATAGATGACCATTTTGAGGCTTTTATAGAAAGTGAAAAGCTTTTGGAGTTTAATGTAAAATAGCATACTCACCTTAAAACATATCTAAATTAACAATGGCTATACCAATGTGCATTCCATTTTTATACTTTTGCTGTCATTAAAAAATAATCACCAAAAAATAAAGAATATGAAATTAAGATTATCGTGGTTGCTCATTGCAACATTTATGTTCAACCTGACCATATTTGCGCAGGAAGAAAAGAAAGAGGAGAAAAAGGGTTATCAGTTTACCGATAAAATTATTGTTCCTCACACCTCGGTTAAAAACCAGTATCGTTCTGGAACCTGTTGGAGTTTTTCAGGTATCAGTTTTGTAGAATCGGAATTGATGAGGCTTCAGGGAAAAGAGTACGACTTGTCGGAAATGTTTGTTGTTAACCATACTTATTCCGACAAAGCCACAAAATATGTTCGTTTAGGCGGAAAACTCAACTTTGGTGCCGGTGCCGAGTTTACTGATGTATTTCGGGTTATTAAAAAATACGGACTTGTTCCCGACACTGTGTATTCAGGCCTCCAATATGGCGAAAACAAACATGTTCATGGCGAAATGGATGAAATTTTAAAGAGCTATGTTGATGCCGTTGTAAAAAATAAAAATCGCAAGCTCACTCCGGTTTGGCACGAAGGGTTCGATAAAGTGTTGGACACCTATTTAGGCGACCTGCCTGAAAAGTTTACTTATGAAGGTAAGGAATATACTCCCGAAAGTTTTCGCGATATGACCGGTATCAATCCCGATGATTATGTTGCTTTTACCTCGTATAACCACCATCCCTTTTACAAACCTTTTGCACTGGCGATTCCCGACAACTGGTTGTGGGCCGACTGGATGAATATTCCCATGGAAGACATGATGGCTATTATTGATAACGCCCTTGAAAATGGCTATACCGTTGCATGGGGAGCTGATGTTAGCGACAAAGGATTTTCGTGGAAAAAAGGGGTTGCCGTTGTTCCCGATGAAGACCGTCCCGATTTGGAAGGAACCGATAGAGCCAATTGGGAAAAACTCACTCCAAAAGAAAAAAGAGCTGCTTTGTATAGCTTCGACAAACCGGTAAAAGAAAAAGTTATTACGCAAGAGTTGCGTCAAAAAGAATATAACGACTATGAAGTTACCGATGACCACGGAATGCAAATAGTAGGCATTGCCTATGACCAAAATGGCGATAAGTTTTACAAAATTAAAAACTCATGGGGAACCAATCAGGTTTATAAAGGATACTTTTACGCTTCAGTTCCTTTTGTTGAACTGCAAACCATTGGTATTACCGTACACAAAAAAGCCATTCCAAAAAAGATTGCCAAAAAGTGTGGAATTAAATAAACAGAACGTACTGAATAAAAAAACCGGGCATTGATGTCCGGTTTTTTTGTGAAAATAATTTATGCGTTTTGTGGAATCCATACATTGAAGTTGTTTAAAGTTAACCCTTATGATAGTTATCGGAAAAGTGTTATATAAATAAAATCAGCTAATCCTTTTTTACTTCGATGATTTGATTATTCAATGGAATTCGTGCAATCCATGTAATTGTCGATTTTTATCATCGAATTATACGGATTTAACGAATTTTGGTTATCCTTCATGCTGAAGGCGTGAAGGATAACTGTTTAACAATTAATATTTAGATGCAATTAACTACTTTAGAGTGTTTTGTCAAGAACGTAATACGCTAAACTCTATACAATTTCATTGTTAACCTGTTGCGATGATTTTACTTTTTCAATAAATTTCCAGACTTTAACCTTTGAGGTTTAAAAAATCGTTACCTTTGAAAAAACTATTATCATGAAAAGGCTCACACTCTTATTTGCAAGTTTATTTTTCTTTACTTTTTTGTCGTTTTCACAAAATGCTCCTTTTACCACTTTTAACAAAACTGTAATCCTTTGTGATACCTGTTCAGGAAATCAGCAGGAAATTAACGGGGTTGTGGAAACCAACGGAGGTTTGCTGGTATATGGAAACGCGTTGTATAATTATACGGTTTTAGGTAATATTTATAAT
>JALVAQ010000174.1 GCA_027011095.1 Bacteroidales bacterium | reverse complement strand
GGTAAAAATTGTATAATATTTTAAGTAAAAACATTTAACATTTTTAATGTTAATTTACTATAAATTACTTGATGTCAGCATAGTTAAGGTGTATCTTTGTCGAATAATCAATACATAATAATTATGAAAAAGGTACATTTCGTTCAAATGATGACACTGGTTGTATTAACAATTGGCGTTTTAAGTTTTGTTTCATGTAATGGTGTTAATTCATCGAAACAAAAAACTTCAGCGGAGTCAAAAATCACCAAAGAAACTCCCGGGCATGCAAAAGCTACCAAGGACGAAGAGGCTGCAGAAAAAGCAGTATTTGAAGATAAGGTTGCTTTATACTCGCAAATGGACTTGAATAAGGATAACAAAGTTGATGAAAAGGAGTATCAGGCATATGTAAAAAAGGAGTTTTCCAAATTAGATAAGAACAATAATGGTAAACTTGAAAAAAATGAAATAAAAAACTTCAACGAGTATAACAAAAATGGGGATGAGTATATTACCGTTGAAGAATTTAAGAATAAAAAAGAGATAATTTTTGATAAAATTGATACTGATTCAAACGGTTATATTACCAATGAAGAAGTTGAAGTGTTTGAAAAGAAATGATAATCAATAAAAATTGAAAATAGAATTTAGCCTGTTCCTGTTTTGGAGCAGGCTTTTTTTTATTTTTACAACAAATACTAACAAGCAATAGAATGTACGATTTCGATAAGGTTGTTGAGCGAGCCGGTACGGCGAGCGTTAAATACGATATGCGTCACGAGATATTTGGTAAAGCCGATGTGCTTCCCATGTGGGTTGCCGATATGGATTTTGAAACACCCGAATGCATCAGAAAGGCAGTGATGGAACGGGCATCGCATCCCGTATATGGTTATTCCTTTATGCCTGACACCTATTTTGAAGCCTTTATGGGGTGGGTAAAACGGCGCCATGACTGGAATATTAAAAAGGATTGGATTGTATTTTCACCGGGCATTGTAACAGCCATTAACGCAGCTGTACTTTCGTTTACTAATCCGGGTGATGGAGTTATTGTGCAACCTCCGGTTTATTTTCCCTTTTTCGATTCGGTAAAAAACAACGGAAGAAAATTGTTGTACAACCAGTTGGTTTATGATGGAACAACTTATTCCATCGACTTTGATGATTTTGAGCAAAAAGCAAAAAAGGCAAAGCTGATGTTAATATCGTCGCCCCACAATCCGGTTAGCCGTTGTTGGACAAAAGAAGAGCTGAAAAGGATAGGAGAGATATGTTTAAAAAACAATGTCGTTATTTTATCGGACGAGATTCATGCTGATATAATATTGTCCGGAAGCAAACATTTCCCTTTGGCTTCATTGTCGGAAGCACTTGCCGAAATTACCGTTACCTGCATGGCACCCAGTAAAACTTTTAATGTGGCAGGGTTGTTTACCTCTCAAATTGTTATCAGTAGCAACAAGTTGCGTAACCGGTTTAAAAAAACAATGGAAAGCTTTCATCTTGTGCACGGAAATCTTTTTGGCATAGTGGCTTCCGAAGCTGGTTATGCCCATGGGGATGCATGGGTAGATGCGTTGATAAAATACATTGAGGCTAACTTTAATTTGGTAGGTAACTTTCTGAAAACTGAACTGCCGCAACTGTCGCTTGTAAAACCTGAAGCCACTTTTTTGGCCTGGATTGATTACACTGCTACAGGCTTGTCTGACTCGAAGATGAGAAAAAAAATGGTTGATAAAGCCTCGGTAGGGCTGAACCCCGGAAGGATATTTGGCAATGGTGGCAGCGGGTTTATGCGGATGAATGTGGGAACACCCAAAAGTAATGTCATCGAAGCTTTGGAACGAATGAGAAAGGTATTCTAATTTTTCCTATTTTTGGCTTTGCTATGAGCGAAACCACCCTTTTTATAAAAAACATGGTATGCGACCGCTGCATTATGTCAGTAAAGCAGATTCTTGATGAGCAACAACTGCCTTGGTCGTGTGTTGAGCTGGGTAGGGCAAAAGTTAATGCAAACCCGGATCAAATTAACTATGATGTGATTGATGATAAGCTTAAATCGATAGGTTTTGAGTTAATACGTGATAAAAGTAAAATCTTGGTAGAGAGTGTTAAGAACCTGATTGTAGAGCATATTCATCACAATGAGGGAGAGAAGCTTAAAATAAATTTTTTCGATTATCTGTCAGGAGAAATAGGTAAAGACTATACTTACATTTCATCCGAATTTTCCAAAAGCGAAGGTGTAACCATCGAAAAATTCATCATTCTTCAAAAAATTGAGCGCGTAAAAGAGCTGATAAGCTACAATGAGCTTAATTTTTCGGAGATAGCCTACAAGGTTAATTACAGCAGCATGGCACATCTCTCCAGACAGTTTAAAAACATCACCGGCATGACCCTTTCACAATACAAAGCCACCTTAATAAGAAAACGCAAAACACTGGATAAAGTTTAAGTTGATGTTTGTTAAGGTGGTATATCCTATAAAAAGCAGCTTGATATAATTTTGCTCTGAACTAATACTATCTGGCCAGTTTTCCACAATAAGCTCATTAGGTTTTTCAGTTTGGTGTTCGGAAAAAACAACTAATTCCTATTTTGATGTGTAGTAAAAGTTTTGTTTTAAACAACTTCAATACCTTGATAATAATATCATACCATTTACCAAACCACAAAGTGGTTTAAAAAGTGGTTTAATATGAATAACCATTGGTGAAACCGGTGGATAAAACAATAAAATTTTAGCGAACCCTGGAAGGGTTCAATAATTTTTGTTTAACCCCTTTAGAACTCTATTTTTTCAACTGCTTGTTTCCCCGCACTTCGTTCAGAGCTATTAACATTAAAATCTTTCAGGATTTGTCCGTTGATAATACGGTTGGTTTTCAATACTTTGTAATAAAATGTACATTTCAAAATAGGAATTAACCAAATATTTATCGTGATAACTTATCACAAACCAAATTTGGATACCATGCTTTTTTGGTTATTTTTGTTGCTTCCATAATTTAAGAA
>JALVAQ010000173.1 GCA_027011095.1 Bacteroidales bacterium | reverse complement strand
ATCCAAAGATTTCATTGGAACCGTCATCACCGGCGATATATTGCGAGGTATTGTTTTTAAACTGAATGCCGGGACGAATGGAACTGTTATTCGTTGCGGAACTTAAAATAAGTAGGGAGCCACTATTACTTTTAATTTCCAAAGGTGCACCGGGTGTACTTGTTCCAATTCCAACATTTCCGGTATTTCTATAAATATTACTTCCATTAGATGACCATAAATCTGTAAAAGTAGCAGGCGTTTGCCAAGAGGCTACACCATTAGCATCTGAGGTAAGGACTTTTCCATTTCCTTGACTACCGTCTACCACTTGCAATGTGCCGTTAATTTTGAGTATATCATTGTCAAATTCACCATAAATAAGTGGCGAACTACTATTTGAATTTTCTATATAAAGTTTGTTACTCCCGGTTTCGTTAAATCCTGCCCTATGACCTATAAATACATTATTATTTCCGGTTGCATTATATGCAGCCTCAAACCCAAGATAAACATTTCGAGATCCTATCGCTCCTGCATGTGCAGCACTTACTCCTATTACTGTGTTTTTTTCACCTGTGATTATGTGTGTAAGTGCACCGGATCCTATGCCAATATTATATCCGGAAGTACCTGTATAATTTTTCAAAACAGTATTACCCAATGCCAAGTTGGCACCCGAAGTAGTACTTTTATTTAAAGCATAATATCCAATAGCCAAATTATTATTACCTGTTGTGTTATGACCTAAAACACCGTTTCCAAGTGCAATGTTTCCCCACGCGGTAGTATTAGAATACAATGTGGATAGTCCTATAGCTAAATTTGAAGCTCCCGTATTATTGGGAGCGTCGGAAAAAAGAAAAAGACTTTGATGACTTTCACGAACATTCCCTAAATCTTGTAAAATTTTAACACTTCCACCGGATTCAGCATATTTGGCATAAGGTACCGCTTTAAATTCGGCAGTACCAAAATCTTGATAGCCACTACCGGTGTCAATTTCCACTTTTAAGAAATACGGGCTATTGCCCCAGTCTATTGTAGTAAAATTGCCTGATACAAGCGTGCCTTCGCCTACATTTACGGCTGCAATACCGTTGGCATCGGTTGTGGCACTTTGAGTCTCCTGATACACGCTTGTACTTCCGTTTTCCAATACGGTAAATTTAAAAGTTACCGAATGCGATGCTAATACATTCCCATTGTCGGTAATGAGTGCTTTGTAGTTAAAGCCACCGCCTTGGGCGAAACTTAAACTTGTGATAATGAATGTGATTACGGTTAAAATTTTTGTTTTCATGATGTTTATTTTTGGTGATGTGGTTATCTGGTTATTTGATGAAATGAGGACTTGATGAGCTTCATAGATTGTTTTGTTTTCAAATATTACTTGCGGTTTTAACTATATTCCTATGTAATTTGAGGAATTGATGAGTAGGTCGCTTTTTATCTCGGTAATAATCGGGGTTGTATTGAGGCGCACGCCTCAATTTTTAATAATTTTAAATGTTTTTATTTCATTTGACGAAGTTTGGTCTCGGTATATTACTCTTAAAAAATAAGTCCCGGGGCGCAAGTCTCTCATGTCAATTGCGTTATTTGTTATTTTGCTGTTATTTATCTTTCTGCCGCTGATGTCTAGTAATTGATATGAAAGAATATTGATATCATCTCTTAAAACTTTTAAATTGATAAAATCATTGACAGGATTTGGGTAATATGTTATAATCTGTTTGCTATTTCCGGTATCATATTCTGCAAATCCGGTGGCATTATCCACTTCCATTTCAATGAGTCCGTTATGCGGATACCCGCCAATAGCACCTCCGAAGTTGAATTTTTTCACCAACGTATCATTGGCAATATCATATTCGAATAGTGTTCCGGAGGCACCTCCTCCTAGATATGTAACACCATATAGTTTTCCATTGGATGCTTCAAGTAAACTACCTTGTGGATAACTTCCCATACTAGCGCCAAAATCCTGTTTTTTTATGTAGGTATCAGTATCGATATCATATTCAAACAATACACCTTTATTATTTGCTCCACCATAATCTGTTATACCGTATAGTTTTCCGTTACTCGCTTGAATAAGTGTTCCGGTCGGCAATGCGCCGTTTGTTATATCAAAATTATATTTTACACTATACGTATTGTTATCAATATCATATTCAAATAATACGCCCCTGTCATGCGTTCCGCCATTTTTTGTCATGCCGTAGATTTTTCCGTTAGAGGCTTTTAACAAAGAACCTTCGGGTGCACCACCTGTACTTTGCGAGTCGAAATTTTGAACGACGATAAGCGTGCTGTTTGCTATATCATACTTAAATAAGGTTCCATAGTAACATACCCCGCTTGCACCATGACTGGTCATACCATATAAAAAACCGTTTTCAGCTTCAATAAGATTATCTAATGGATATGAACCGTCCGTTCCGTTAAAACTCCAGATTACAGTATAGGTCGAAGTAGAAATATCATATTCAAACAATGTTCCTTTATTATTTGCTCCTCCATACCTGGTTGTTCCGTACAATTTACCGTTACTTGCCTGCATCACGGTTCCTTCGGGACGATCGCCGTTTACACCATTATAGTCGGCAATAACATTATATGTAGAATTTTCTACATCATACTCAAAAAATACACCTTTGTTGCCGTTGGTACCCCCTTGTGAACAAGTGCCGTATAACTTGTTATTACTTGCCATAAATAGTTTTCCCTTTTGCCCTTTGCCAAGTGTATCATGAGGGATATAATAAACATTTTCAGGATTTTCTCCGTTTACATCAGTTTTATAGATATGACGTGATGTCATGCCCCAGTATTCGTAATGAGTTTGGGCATTAGTGAATAACGCAATAAATATTGCAACTGTTAGAAAAATTAATTGTTTTTTCATGATTATAAAATTTAAAGGTTAATAATTTTATGTGAATTTTCTTTTTGGGTTACCATTTCTATTTTTAGAGTCTTACATGTTTGCCAATTATTTTTAATACTGATGGTGCTTTCATTGTGTATCTT
>JALVAQ010000172.1 GCA_027011095.1 Bacteroidales bacterium | reverse complement strand
AGCCGCTTTGGCTGAATGGGCCTGTAGCTCAGATGGTTAGAGCGCACGCCTGATAAGCGTGAGGTCAGTGGTTCAATTCCACTCAGGCCCACATTAGGGCGTGTATAGATTAACCTTAAGCCCTATGTAATAGGGGCTATAGCTCAACTGGGAGAGCGCCGCCCTTGCAAGGCGGAGGTTAGCGGTTCGATCCCGCTTAGCTCCACAAAGTTCTATTACGGAACTAAAAGTTCTTTGACAGATTGGAAGAGTAAAATTCAATTTTGAAATTTACTACACAGAATTAGAATTAGAATAATTTTTTAATAATTTTTGGTTAAGTTATTAAGGGCATACGGTGGATGCCTTGGCACAAGAAGGCGATGAAGGACGTGACTACCTACGATATGCCACGGGAAGGTGGAAGTAACCTAGTATCCGTGGATTTCCGAATGGGACAACCCAACTGAGGTAATGCTCAGTTATCTATACGTGAATACATAGCGTATAGAAGCCAACCCAGCGAACTGAAACATCTAAGTAGCTGGAGGAAGAGAAAATAATAATGATTTCCTAAGTAGTGGCGAGCGAACGGGAAACAGCCTAAACCGTCTTACATGTAAGAGTACACTCGTTGTGTAAGCGGGGTTGTGGGATATTTCCGGACTGAAGTGTAAATAAGTCGGAGAGTAAAAAATCATATTATTAGCTGAATATTCTGGAAAGTATAACCATAGAAGGTGATAGTCCTGTAAGCGAAAATAATATGACTCTCTGGGAAATAATCCCGAGTACCACGAAGTAAGTGGAATTTTGTGGGAATCTGCCAGAACCATCTGGTAAGGCTAAATACTCTCTTGTGACCGATAGTGCATAAGTACCGTGAGGGAAAGGTGAAAAGTACTCCTAATAGGAGAGTGAAATAGTACCTGAAACCGTATGCTTACAAACGGTTGGAGTCCCGCTTTTGCGGGATGACAGCGTGCCTTTTGGATAATGAGCCTACGAGTTGCTCGTACATTGCAAGGTTAATTCGCTTAGCGAAGTAGCCGTAGCGAAAGCAAGTCTGAAACGGGCGTTCAGTAATGTGCGGCAGACGCGAAACCAAGTGATCTACCCTTGTCCAGGATGAAGTGTGGGTAAAACCACATGGAGGTCCGAACCAGTATCGGTTGAAAACGATTTGGATGAGGTGAGGGTAGGGGTGAAAGGCCAATCAAACTTGGAGATAGCTCGTATTCCTCGAAATAGCTTTAGGGCTAGCCTCGAGTAAAAGTGTAACGGAGGTAGAGCTACTGATTGGGCTAGGGCCCTCACAAGGGTACCAACCCCAGACAAACTCCGAATTCCGTGTACATGTTTCTCGGGAGTCAGGCAGTGGGGGATAAGCTTCATTGCCAAGAGGGGAACAACCCAGACCACCAGCTAAGGCCCCCAAATAGCAGTTAACAGAGCAAGGATGTTGAGTTGCTCAGACAACTAGGATGTTGGCTTAGAAGCAGCCATTCATTTAAAGAGTGCGTAATAGCTCACTAGTCAAGCGACTCAGCGCCGACAATAATCGGGACTAAAACTGCTTGCCGAAGCTGTGGATTCATAGAAATGGTAGAGGAACATTCTATGTGCACTGAAGCCGAACTGCGAAGTTTGGTGGAGCGCATAGAAACGCAAATGTAGGCATAAGTAACGATAACTAAGATGAAAAATCTTAGCGCCGCAAGTCTAAGGTTTCCTGAGCAATGCTAATCATCTCAGGGTTAGTCGGGTCCTAAGCCGAGGCCGAAAGGCGTAGGCGATGGTAAACGGGTTAATATTCCCGTACCCGGTAAAATGCGTTTGACTGTAAGGAGGGACGCAGAAGTGAAGGTCAGCCGCCTGTTGGATTAGGTGGTCTAAGTGTGTAGGCGGGGAATGTAGGCAAATCCGCATTCCCTTAACGCTGAGGCACGAACGGGAGTCCTTTGGACACAAACTGATCGTAATCATGCTGCCAAGAAAAGCTTCGTACAGGAGTGTTTTATCGGTCCGTACCGCAAACCGACACAGGTAGACGGGATGAGTATTCTAAGGCGCTCGAGTGAGTCGTGGTTAAGGAACTCGGCAAATTAGCTCCGTAACTTCGGGAGAAGGAGCGCCTCAAGTAGGTGAATTTTTTACAAAAGGAGCCGAACGAGGCCGCAGTGAAAAGGCCCAAGCGACTGTTTAACAAAAACACATGTCTCTGCGAAGTCAATTAAGACGAAGTATAGGGACTGACACCTGCCCGGTGCTGGAAGGTTAAGAGGAGGGGTTATCCTTCGGGAGAAGCTCTGAATCGAAGCCCCAGTAAACGGCGGCCGTAACTATAACGGTCCTAAGGTAGCGAAATTCCTTGTCGGGTAAGTTCCGACCTGCACGAATGGTGCAACGATTTGGGCACTGTCTCGACCACGAGCTCGGTGAAATTGTGGTACCGGTGAAGACGCCGGTTACCCGCAGATGGACGGAAAGACCCCGTGAACCTTTACTGCACCCTAGCATTGGGTTCGGGCAAGTCATGTGTAGGATAGGTGGGAGACTGTGAAGCCGGGGCGCTAGCTTCGGTGGAGTCACCCGTGAAATACCACCCTTGGCTTGTTTGGATTCTAACCGCGGCCCTTGAATCAGGGTCCGGAACAGTGTTAGGCGGGTAGTTTGACTGGGGCGGTCGCCTCCCAAAATGTAACGGAGGCTCTCAAAGGTTCCCTCAGCATGGTCGGTAATCATGCGTAGAGCGCAAAGGTAAAAGGGAGCTTGACTGTGAGACATACAGGTCGAACAGGTACGAAAGTAGGACTTAGTGATCCGGCGGTTGCGAATGGAAGTGCCGTCGCTCAAAGGATAAAAGGTACTCCGGGGATAACAGGCTGATCTTGCCCAAGAGTTCACATCGACGGCAAGGTTTGGCACCTCGATGTCGGCTCATCGCATCCTGGGGCTGAAGAAGGTCCCAAGGGTTGGGCTGTTCGCCCATTAAAGCGGTACGTGAGCTGGGTTCAGAACGTCGTGAGACAGTTCGGTC
>JALVAQ010000171.1 GCA_027011095.1 Bacteroidales bacterium | reverse complement strand
ATTATATGTTTTGTAATAGTATTTTAAAGTTTGAGGGTCTCTGGCACAAGTTAACTGAGTATAATCGGAATAAATAGTACCATCAACAATTTCACGAGAGAAACCTTTTGGAATATCAAAATTATTTAAAATATGAAATACTTCTCCGATGGCTTCATGGGTCGTTTTTACAGGTATTGCCGTTACAATAAATGCTGTTGCCCTAACAAAGCGTGAAGGTGGTGTAAAGTCTCCGGGAATTCCCTTCATTCCTGATCCCTGACCTAATGATTTAAATGTTACACCATTAATCGTCATAGAATTTACATTCTCTGCTTTTAAATTGGTGTAGTTCCTTAAATTGGTCATGTGCCAATCAAAAGTTGGCGAATTGGTCATAACGCCTATTGGGTTGTCATACACCACTAATTTGCCTTTAATCGGCTCGATGACAATGCTTTTACCTGATTTATCGTAAACTACATAATGAAAGGGCGGTGCGGTTTCACCCCAGCCTTCCAATACGGTTGGAACAATTACCACTTCATTATTTTCTATAGCCTTTTTTACTTCGTCAACAGTAGCAAATTGTGTCAAAATCCAATTGTTAAAATCAACAGGTGACAGGGCTTTACGCTGGTTTTCTTTTGTTAGCGGTGTGTATTCGGAAAAGGTCGGAAAATAAAATGCACCACAAGACAATCCTGCACTGTTCATTCCATCAGCAATATTCATATCCTTAAAAGTAATTATGCCTGTCATAGCGTATTTACTTTTATATTTTAACCCGGCACCATTACCTGTTTTTCCAACGAATTGATAATTTTTTGGGACTGCAATTAGTGAGGTTGATACTTCCACCCCAAATTCTAATGTTCTGCCCGAAACTGTTTTACCATCTTTTGTTTTTAGCATAATACCTGTACAGGCATCTGCTGTACTTGCTGCAAAAAGCATTATTGCCATTGCTGCAATCATTGTTTTAATACTTACTTTTTTCACTGTTTTTCTCCTTTTGTAAATTATTGTTATTAAAGCACTTCTTTTTTTAAGGTTGCAACTTTGGTCATTTTCATACTACCATCTAAAGCAACATAAACAACAGTATTCCAAATTTCTCCATTGTCCAATTGAAAATCAATATTATAGTTTCTTCCTTTTACGATTTGAGTTTTAACCGATACAATTCTATCCAATTTAGCAGAGGTATTCATCTGTTGCAGAACAAAATGTAGAGCTTTTTCAACTTCGGGAGTTACTTCTGTTTTACTCCATCCACCTTGCAATTGTTTTGGCTGTTTGTTTAGGTGAATCCTCCCGTGATAAATCGAGCCTACGACAAAAATATCTTTGATGTGCATAGGGTCAACTTTAAAAGGATTTTCAGCGAGGATTGTAAAATTGGCATCTTTACCAACTTTAATAGAACCTATTTTATTATCTAATTCAAGGGTATGAGCAGCAGTAATTGTTATTGCTTTCATTGCTGTAAACACATCAATTCTTTGGTCTTGACTTACTTTTGTGCTTTCGCTTGTTACTCGGTTTATAGCTGTCCATGCTAAAGTTAACGGTTCAGCCGGTGCCATTGCAAAATCGGAATGAAATGACATTGGAATATCTCTGTCAACCAATAATTTCATATCCACCAAATTTTTTGCTCTCTTCGGCCCCAAACCATACTTGGAGTATTTATCAGCCAAAGCCCATAAATAATAAGGGTTTACAGAAGTCTCTATACCAAGCTCTTTCATTTCATCAGCCTGGTCGGCAGTAAAATAGCCTAAATGATGCAATGTTAAATGATGATCTTTTCGCGGATTTCGCTCCATCATTTTACGGGTAATATCAATACAGCGTTGAATTCCTAAATCGCCATTGGCATGAATATGAATCTTATAACCTCTGTCCCAATAGTAATTCATTTGCTCTTCGAATAAAGCAAGCGGTGTCATCCACTGACCTTTAAACCCATCGGTATAAGGTTCTTTCATTTGCATTGCCAGAGAATAGATAGCTCCATCAGCAAACAGCTTAACCTGCTTTGGTAATATTTTGATATTATCTATATTATATTTAGCAGGAGTTGATTCCATGAATTCTGTGGCCTTTTCGATACTTCCCATCATATTGGAAAGCTGTGTTCCATTCAGAATATTATAAACTTCGTATGGTGGATTTTTATCCATTTCTGCTTTTAACAAGTTGTATTCCATGTCAAAATCCACATTCGGGAATCCAGGCTCGTTAATGGTAGTTATCCCATTCTTTTCCATTAGCGCAGTCATATCTTCCAGGCCTTTTGCATATTTTTTAGGATTAAGCATATACTTACTTAGCTTTGGAGCCATGGCCATCCATCCTCCTTCAAAAAAATGTCCATCATTCCAATCTACTTGTGGGTTCTTTTTATAATCAGCTTCTTTTAAACCCACCAACTCAATGGCTCTATCATTAAAATAAGCCTCATGGAATGAACGATGCAAAACCACAACAGGCACTTCAGGTGCAAGTTCGTTAAGCATTTTTCTGTTTAATTTCCCATGCCACAACGGATGATAACCCCAAACAAAAAGGATATCTTCTTTTTTACCGTTTTTAGCAATGGATTCTTTCAATCTCTTGATAAACCCTTCATGTGTACCCACTCCTTTTTTTAAACCTTCAGGCACATTCCAGTCGTGCGGTGCTATGATATCTCCAGATAAAACAACTGCTGCAATAAGCGGGTGCAAATGTGGTTCAATAAAACCGGGCAACATTGTTTTGCCTTTTAAGTCATACTGCCTGGCATTTGGAAATTTTTTAAATGCCTCCTCCTTTTTACCTACAAAAACAATTTTATCGATTTGGCGAACTACCGCTCCGGCATATTCGGGTTTATCACCCTCCATAGTAATAATGTCTCCACCATAGTAAATGGTTTGTGTACTGTCAGCTTGTGTGCTGCTATTTTCACTTTTTTTGTTTGGGTTGTTACAGCTAAACAGTGTAAATACTGCCATTGCCATAATTAATAATTTTGTTTTCATAGCTTTTGTTTGTTGACCAAAGTTTTAAAAAGTTTCATTCACATTTAAAAATAACCCTTGAGCACCATAAGCTCCCCAGGCATAATCCAAAGTAATATTAGTTCTCGATGTTTTGTTCATCATAAATCGTAAACCTACACCATATCCGAAATTCATATACTGAAATAAAGCAATGTTTGCATCTTTGTTACTTGCAGTTGTTGTATTTACAAAAGCTACAGCCCCCATAAAATCGGGGTTTTTCTTTATTCCCAATAGGTGAATCCTGTATTCCAACTCAGAATAAACCAGATTTTCCCCTCTAAATCTACCTTGCGTATATGCCCGACCGGAACGGCCAAATTGATCCCAGCCCAATGCGGGCAAATCTAAATAGGGTAAATGGCCTGATGTTTGAAAATTACCATACACCCAAAATGCCAGCATGTGGCTGGGCTGTGGTTTCTTTGACAAACTAATGTAATCTCTGTATTCCACCCATAAGCTTGAAGCATTTTGTGAACTCCCTAAAAATTCAGGGTTATATCTAAAAGTTATTAGCGCATACATTCCTTTGTAAGGTGTTGCAGCATTATCGCGGCTATCATACATGGCATTTAATGAAATTCCTGATAAAGTATATTTTTCCGGATTATAGCCATAATGGGTAGAATAGGCGTAATGACTTGTAATTACCTGAGGAATAGTGTCAGGGTTTAATAAATTATCCTTTATGTCGGAATGAATATCAAGATGATAGCCAATTCCTGCATAAAAATTAGTTTGAATTTTCTTTAGTACTGTTTCGTGAAACCGTAAATATTTAAATTTCATTAACTGCGCATCGGGCACTGGTTCAGAAAACATACCATCTTTGTATTCATATCCGCTACCAGGTGCCAGTTTTACAGATTGGGGACCTGTCCCTAATCCATAAGTAGGCTGCGAGGTATTGAAATACCGCCAGTCTCCCAATAATATCCAATTATCTTCTGCCAGATACATATTGGTTTTGAATGTAAACATCAATTGTTTTTTTGTGGAATAGGTGAGCGTTCCCAACGATGTTGACATTCGTGTATTTGACGGTTCACCAACAAACATACTGGTTGAAGCGGCCAAACCATACATCACTCCATATGTTGGGTTAACAGCAATTACAGGTAATGGTGAAAAATACACCTTTCCTTTTTGAGGCTCCTCTTTTACTTTTACATTATTCGCTTTTTGTGCAAATAGTATGCTTGAATTAAATAATATAATTATTAATAAAATACTTTTTGATTTCATAGTTCCCTCTATACTGATATGCTTTCTCGCTATGTCTTTTAAATCATTACCAACTCCTAAGTGTACTCTCCCTTTCACTGCTTCATCCTCAACTTAATCCGTGTCAGCAGCTTTTTGGTGTATAGCGGGAAATCCGATTTCATTATCCAGCCGTAATAGCCCGGATCCGATTTAAACACATCCTCCACCGTTTTCCCTCTGTATTTTCCAAAATTGATAACCTCTTCGTTATAGTCATTGTAAATAATCTGCCCCATCAGATCTGCATTGCGGTGATGACTCGAAAACTGCTGAAGTTTATCCATGTTGTTTTGAACAGGTTTTGATATATTTCCGTCCCTGTCTTTAAAATCGCTATCCTGATACCGGTCGAGCTGCGCTTTCAAAATTTCGTAGGTGGCTTTGGTATCGGCTTCCGCACTGTGGGCATTTTCAAGCTCTTTATCAAGATAGAACTTGTAAGCGGCACCAAGTGTGCGTTGTTCCATCTTCATAAATATGTTTTGTACGTCAATCAGTCGGCGATTGGCAACATCAAAATCAACGTCCGCACGCAAAAACTCTTCCACCAGCATGGGGATGTCGTATTTAATGGCGTTGTAACCCGCCAAATCGCAATTTTGCAAAAAACGTTCAATATCTTTTGCCACCTGCTTGAAAGTTGGTTTGTCTTTCAGGTCATCTGCCGTAAACCCATGCACTTTGGTGGCCTCTTCCGAAATGGGATAATCAGGATTTACCACCCAGGTTTTGCTCTCCTCCTTGCCGTTGGGGCTTACCTTGTAAATATTAATTTCGATGATTCTGTCTTTGGCAACATTGAGGCCGGTAGCCTCTATATCAAAAAAAGCCAGCGGCTTTTGCAGGTTCAGTTTCATAATTGTTGTGTTGATGTTTGGCAAAAGTATGAAAATAGGCAAGGCCTCTTTGAAAAATATTTTTCTTTTTTGTTTGGTTGTTTCAAAAAGAGCTTTATTTTTGACCGGTCGTTCAGTCATAAAATAATAGAAAGATGAGTCCAAGGACAGAAAAGCAGTTTGAAAGCATTCGTAATGAAAAGATAAAGCTTATTTCGGAAGTGGCGTTAAAGCTATTTGCCCGGCATGGTTACGAATCGACTTCGGTAAGTATGATTGCCAGGGAAGCCGGCATTTCAAAGGGGCTGATGTATAACTATTTTGAAAGTAAGGAAGCTTTGTTGCATTTGGTAGTGGGAGAAGGAATGAGCGGTTTTATTGACATTTTGCAGGTGGAAGATGAATCGCACATAAAAAAAGAGGAGATTGTTACTTTTATTGATGGTAATGTAGAGGCATTAAAAAAGAAACCGGAATATTTTATGCTCTATTTTTCATTGATTTTACAGCCCAAGGTTTTTGAGTTGATGAAGGACGAATTTATGCCACTGTTTGAAAAGCTATTTATGCTTATAACAGCTTATTTTACACAACAGGGAGATGCAAATCCATATGTAAAGTCGCGTTACCTGATGGCGGTCTTCGATGGCATTGGCATTCATTATATTACAGATATTGAGAATTTCCCGCTGGATGCAGTAAGAGATATTTTGGTAGCACAGTTTTAAGTTATAGTACAAGATATTAAACTCACGAAACAAACATGTCGAATAAATTTGACACACAAGAAAATGATTAAAAGAGGAAATTCCGTCATCGGATTTAACGGATTTAGCAGATGTTTTTCGCTTGCGAAAAACTTCCCGACAGCTGTACGGGACGTGTAATCCGTGTATTCCGATAACTATCGGAAGATGATAAGAAAATTAATTCTTGAATATTTTTACAAAATTAACAACCCATGAAAAAAATATCAATCGCTATTGTTTTACTTATTTTGGCAGAATCGTCAAATCTTTTTGCACAGAAACTAACCGCAAAACAGATTATTGAAAAAGCCGACAACCTTCAACGCGGCGAAACCAATTACAGTATCTTTTCAATGACCATAGTGCGGCCAAAGTGGACACGTACCATCGGAATGAAAAACTGGTCCAAGGGGCGCGATTATGCCATGACCTACATCACGACACCCGCAAAAGACAAGGGGCAGGTTTTTTTGAAACGCAACAACGAAATGTGGAACTGGGTTCCTTCCATCAGCCGCATGATTAAAATTCCGCCCTCTATGATGTCGCAGGGATGGATGGGTTCCGATTACACCAACGATGACATTTTAAAAGAAAGCTCTATTGTAGTGGATTACAACCAGAAAATAATCGGCTCGGAACCAATTGACGGCATTGACTGTTACAAAATTGAGCTGATTCCAAAAGAGGATGCTGCCGTGGTTTGGGGCAAAGTAATAAAATGGATTAGCAAAAAGGAGTACTGGCAACTTAAAACCGAATATTTTGATGAGGATGATGAGCTGATTCGTACGGAACTCGCTTCCGATGTCAAGCAGTTTACTGACAGAAAGTTGCCTTCAAAATTAGAAATTATTCCTGCTGACAAGCCCGGTCAGCGCACAGTGGTTATAGTTCGCTCAGCAAAGTTTAACATTAAGCTGGATGACGGGTTCTTCTCACAGCAGAATATGAAGAGGGTACATTAAATAGAATATGTTAAATGATATTTTTTTGCAATGTCTAATGATCATATTCCGGTTCAGCTCCGGAGTTCAGCTCCGGAGTTCAGCTCCGGGGTTTAGCCCGGAGCTCAAAATAAAACAAATAAAACCAACAATACCATGAACATTCGATTAGCATGGCGGAACATATGGCGAAATAAAAAGCGAACACTCATAACCATTACCTCGGTAACCTTTGCAGTGGTAATGGCAGTTTTTACGAGATCGTTTCAGGAGGGAACCTATTCCAAAATGATTGAAAACGCCGTAGGACAATTTACCGGATACGTGCAGGTACACCAAAAGGATTACTGGAACAACAAAACCCTTGATAACGGAATAGTAATCAACGACTCTCTGATAAACGTTATTAAGTCGGTACCCGATGTTGAGGGCGTTAACCTGCGGCTGGAAAGCTTTTCGCTGGTTTCGTTCGGGAACAACACCAAAGGAGCGCTCATCATGGGTATTGACCCCAAAGCAGAAGACAAAATGATAGGTCTTCGAAAAAAAATGAAGTCAGGAAGCTTTATCAATCAAAACGACAGCTCCCTGCTTGTGGGTTCAAAGCTGGCTGATTTTCTCGGATTAAATGTCGGCGACACGCTGGTATTATTAGGGCAGGGACACTGGGGGCAATCGGCCATTGGCGCCTATCCTGTAAAAGGAATCATTAAAATGCCTGCACCCGATATCGACCGGCAAATTATTTTTATGCCGCTAAAATTGGCGCAGAGCTACTATTCATTTACCAATGGCATCACCTCCATTGTGGTAAAATTTTCCGATTCAAAGGAAACCGCTAAAATCACAAACATCCTAAATAAAAAACTTAAAAAAACGCAATACCGTGCCATGGGCTGGAGAACCATGATGCCCGAAATGGTGCAGCAAATACAAAGCGACCGTGCCGGAGGTATTTTTATGATTGCCGTGCTTTATATGATTATCGCCTTTGGCGTTTTCGGAACCGTGCTGATGATGACGGAGGAGCGCAAAAAAGAGTTTGCCGTGATGATTGCCATCGGAACACAACGAACCAAACTGATGATGATTTCCATTTACGAAACACTACTCATCAATTCACTGGCCATTGTGCTGGGCATCATCCTTACCATACCTATCCTCATCTACTACAACCGTCATCCCATCCGAATGACCGGTGAAGCAGCCAAATCCATCGCCAAACTTGGCATTGAACCGGTAATGCCCACAATTTTGGAAACTTCAATATTTGTACATCAAATCGAAGTTATTCTTATCATTGTGCTGGTGGCATCGTTATACCCTTTGATTTCCATCGCAAGGTTTAACATGATAAAAACTCTGAGGAGGTAGTGTTGGGAGTTGAATCCATCTATCAAATCAATTGAATATCAATTAACTTTGTAGTTAGATAAAAATTGAATTATGAGTAAAACGACAAAAATAAAAGTTGAAGAAAAAGTAATCTCTATTGTTAAAAAACATGAGCAGGATTATATTTGTTTAACTGATATGGTAAGAGGTGAGGAGGGAAATGACCATATCAGAAATTGGATGAGAAATAGAAATACTGTTGAATTTCTTGGATTATGGGAAACTTTGCACAATCCGGATTTTAACCCCCTCGAATTCGAGAGGTTTAGAAATGATAATTATGGCGAATTCGCCCTATTAAAACTTTTATTATGAAGAAAAATACTAAAATTAATGTAAAAGGTAATACTATAGCAATACTTAAATCTAAGGATGAAGATTATATTTCTCTAACCGACATTGCCAAACATAAAAATCCAAATGCTACCGGTTTGGTAATTTCTCATTGGTTAAGTACACGCTATACTATTGATTTTATGGGCTTATGGGAGAAAATGCACAATCCGGATTTTAATGTTACGGAATTCAGTAACATTAGAAATGAATCCGGCTCGAATGGTTTTGTGTTATCAAGCAAAAACTGGATTAATAGCACAAATGCCATTGGAATAATATCCAAGGCAGGACGATATGGTGGTACCTACGCACATAAAGACATTGCCTTTGAATTTGCATCCTGGATTTCACCGGAATTTAAACTTTACCTTATTAAAGAATTCCAACGACTTAAAGAAGCAGAACAAAAACTTATAGGCTGGACGGCTAAGCGTGAGTTGGCAAAAATAAACTACCGCATTCATACCGATGCCATAAAACAAAACCTGATACCCGAAAATCTTACACCGCAGCAGATAAATTTTGTGTATGCCAACGAAGCCGATGTGCTCAATATGGCACTATTCGGAAAAACCGCCAAGCAATGGCGCGATGAAAATCCCGGTAAAAAAGGAAACATACGCGATTATGCCAATGTTTCACAACTGGTATGCTTGGCAAATCTCGAAAACCTCAATTCCGTTTTTATTAACGAAAAAATGCCCCAAGCCGAACGCCTGCTGAAACTCAACCAAATTGCCATTAGCCAAATGAAAATCCTTTTAGCTGAGGAGGTAGTGAAGATAGTAAAGAGTAGTTAATAATTAGTTGTATATGCTTTAAAGATAACTTAGCAACTTTGAGAAATAAATCTTCTAAATCAAGCGTTTAATACAAAACACAAATTAAATATGAAAACAAAAACATTGTTCGTGTTTCTACTAATCATCAACCACCTCTTTGGCCAAAGTTTGGAGACTACCGAAGTTATTGTTATTGGAAATCCTCATACAAACAACACCTATTACAATGCGAAAGTTGTAGATTCATTGTTAACTAACATTCAACCCGATTTAATTCTGGTGGAATTTGATTCTTCATTTTTCAATAGTGAGTTTAGTTATGATACAATAAAACACCCGCAACTTTTAAAAAGAAATAGTTCCCCAAATACTATTGGCACTAACAACTATGTAAGCAAACATAAATCAGCTATTATAAGGCCTTTCGACATATCCGGACGTAATGATTCTTTAAGAAAACATGAATATTTTACAATAAAACCCAAAATGTATGATGCAATCTTTAAATCTGCACATAAAGGGCTGCTGTCACCACGAAACGAAAGAGATTTTATTTTACTTGCAAAAAGTTTGTATTCAATTAATACATTGAAAATAGAAAGCTTAAAACAACTGAATTCCAACTTTCTCGCTAACTTAATGTTCCTACAACAAAATGTGTATTTAAACTCAGCAATCAACATTACCGAAACAACAGATTCATTAAAGAAGTATAATGAGTTTGCCAATTGGCAGGCAGGTTTTTGGGAAAAAAGAAACGATATTATGGTTAAAAATATATCCTACTTCATAAACACAAAGCAATATAAACGAATAGTAATATTAACCGGGAATATGCATATTTTCTACATAAAAGAAGGTTTAAAACGAAAAGAGGGGTATAAAACTAATTTCGTGATAAAAGAATTCCGGGATTATTAATTACTCAACAATCGAGCAATACAACAATGCAACAATAAAACAATTCAACAATGAAGCAATGTAACAATGAAACAATACAACAATACAATCTTTAAAATCGCATGGCGAAACATTCTGCGAAACAGGTTACGAAGCACTGTAATTA
>JALVAQ010000170.1 GCA_027011095.1 Bacteroidales bacterium | reverse complement strand
GAATTACAGAAGTTTACTTATGACAACAAGCTTTCCAAGCTCTTTATGTATGCCACAGTATTGTGGGGTGCGGTAGGGCTTCTTGTGGGCTTGACAGCAGCATTTGAGCTTATTTTCCCAAGCTGGAATGGTGGAATACCCTGGCTTACTTTTAGCCGTATTCGTCCGTTACATACCAATGCTGCTATTTTTGCATTTGTTGGAAACGCCATTTTTCTGGCAGTTTACTATTCAACACCGCGTTTGCTGAAAACCCCAATGTTTAGCAAAACCTTAGGAAACATCCATTTTTGGGGGTGGCAGGCAATTATTGTAGCCGCTGCCATTACTCTTCCTTTGGGTTTTACCCAGTCGAAAGAGTATGCCGAGTTGGAATGGCCCATCGACCTTGCCGTTGTAGTGGTTTGGGTAGTATTTGGTATTAACCTTATTGGTACCCTTGTAAAACGTAGAATCAAGCACATTTATGTGGCCATATGGTTTTACATTGCCACCTGGGTAACAATTGCAGTTTTATACATCACCAATAACATGGCGCTGCCTGTTTCCATGATGAAAAGTTATTCGGTTTATGCCGGAATACAAGATGCTCTGGTACAGTGGTGGTATGGCCACAATGCGGTTGCATTTTTCCTTACAACACCATTCCTTGGGTTAATGTATTACTTTATTCCAAAAGCATCAAATCGTCCGGTGTATTCTTACAAATTGTCCATAATTCACTTTTGGGCACTTATCTTTTTGTACATTTGGGCCGGCCCACATCACTTGCTCTATTCTTCTTTACCCGATTGGGCACAAGCTTTGGGAGTTGTTTTCTCTATCATGTTACTTGCCCCCTCATGGGGAGGTATGATTAATGGTTTGCTTACACTGCGAGGAGCTTGGGACAAAGTTCGCGAAGATCCTATTTTGAAAATGTTCGTGGTAGGTGTTACCGCATACGGTATGGCAACATTTGAAGGGCCAATGCTTTCACTTAAAACAGTAAATGCTTTAAGCCACTTTACCGACTGGACCATTGCTCATGTTCATATTGGAACACTGGGCTGGAATGGAATGCTTACCTTTGGTATGATATATTGGATTGCACCACGCATATTTAACACAAAACTTTACAGTGTTAAAATGGCAAACATTCACTTTTGGTTGGCTACAACAGGTATGTTGTTCTTCTCTATTCCGCTTTATTTTGCCGGATTTACACAAAGTTTAATGTGGAAAGAGTTTACCGATGCAGGTGCTTTGGCATATCCTAATTTCCTCGATACTGTTACACAAATATTACCCATGTATGCCATGAGAGCCTTTGGAGGTTCACTCTATTACACTGGTATTATTTTATTTGTAATTAATGTGTGGAAAACTGCTGCTAAAGGTAAATTTGTACGTTATGAAGAAGATTCAGCTCCCGCTTTAGAAGCAGCCCCATCTCATGGACACGAAGGCTGGCATAGAAGACTTGAGGGAATGCCTGTTAAATTTACTGTTGCCGCTCTTATCGTTATCTTAATTGGTGGTATTGTGGAAATCGTTCCTATGATGCTTGTTAAAAGTAATGTGCCAACCATTTCAGCCGTTAAACCTTATACTCCGTTAGAGTTGGAAGGTCGTGATATTTATGTTCGCGAAGGCTGTTATTTGTGCCATTCACAAATGATTCGTCCGTTCCGCTCCGAAGTTGAACGTTATGGTGAGTACAGCAAAGCCGGCGAAAGTGTTTACGACCATCCTTTCCAGTTTGGTTCAAAACGTACCGGCCCCGACCTTGCTCGTGAGGGTGTAAAGACACTACCCAACTACAAGCCTAACTCATGGCACTATAATCATATGCTTGATCCGCAATCGTTGAACCCTGAGTCAATTATGCCTCCTTACCCGTGGATAATTAATGATGATTTAGATGTTTCTACATTGGCCAGTAAAATTTCTACCATGCAAACTTTGGGAGTTCCTTATCCTGAAGGATATGCTGATGGACAGGCTATGAAAGATTTGGAAAAACAGGCTAATGAGATTGCCCAAAACCTTAAAGAAGCCGGTATCGACGTCAGCGCCAAAAAAGAAATCATTGCTTTGATTGCTTATTTGCAACGTCTTGGAACCGACATTTATAAGGATGGAAATCCTGAACAATATAGCAATAAATAAACAGGTAATATTATGAAGATCGTAATGAATACATTGGAAAGGATACAGGGTGTTGAAATATACCCTATTATCTCTCTGCTTATCTTTTTCTCCTTTTTTATTGTAATGGCCTATTTTGTATTTAACCTTGATAAAGGTTATATTAAAGAAATGAAAAACATGCCATTGGAAGACGACGAAAACGATTCTTCAAATATTAATTCAGATAATAATTTGTGAAACCATAAAAAAGAAAATCCTTATGGCAACAGACGAAAATAAAAACAGCAATCTTCACAATGAAGATTATGAATATGATACCCTTACTAACGACCGCCTAATAAAAGGCCATAATTATGATGGTATCAGAGAACTTGACAATGCACTTCCACCTTGGTGGGTGTGGTTATTTTATCTTACCATTGCGTTTGCAATCATTTACTCAATAAGATTGTTTGTATTTGATGCAGATGATTTGGTTCAGGCCAAAGAGTTCAATAAAGAGATGGCTGCTTACCATGCCAAGCATGCTAAATCGGATAAAGCCGATGCTAACTTTAAAATTGCATTGCTAACTGATGACGCATCTTTGGCTGAAGGCCAAAAAACCTGGGAAAGTATTTGCGCTGCCTGTCACCTTAAAGACGGTGGCGGACTGGTTGGCCCGAATATGACCGATAACTATTGGATTCACGGTAATAAAGTGCAAGACCTTTATAAAGTGGTAACCGATGGTGTAATTGAAAAGGGGATGCTTTCGTACAAGCAGCAGCTTACCGACAAGCAACGATTGGAGGTAGTTAGTTATATACTTGAAAAATTGCAAGGGACAACACCTGCCAACCCAAAAGCACCGCAAGGAGATAAGTATTAATTAGATACTGTTTTCTTATAGACTTTAAAGGAAGCCGAATTAAACAATTCGGCTTCCTGCGTTTTTTAGAATAATTAAAATAGATAGATAATTAAATAAGTAAATGTAGGAATCATGGCTGCAAAGCAAACCAATCATAAAGGCTCTTACCGCGATAAATTAACCACGGTTGATGAGTCGGGAAAAAGAGTGTGGATATTTGCAAGAAAACCCAAAGGAAGTTTTTATAACAAACGACAGGTGCTGGCATATTTCATACTTGCTGCCTTTTACATTTTTCCATGGATAAAATACAAAGGCGAACAATTCTTAATGTTCAACATTCTGGAAAGGAAGTTTGTACTTTTCGGTACCATTTTTTGGCCTCAGGATTTTCACCTGATTGTGTTGTCATTTATTACAATGATACTTTTTATCATTTTGTTTACCATTATTTTTGGCAGGCTGTTTTGTGGTTGGGTTTGTCCGCAAACACTCTTTATGGAGTTTGTTTTTCGCAGAATTGAATACCTTATTGAAGGCGACGCGCCTGCACAACGCAGGCTTGCCAAGCAACCATGGAATTTTGAAAAAATCTGGAAAAAAACTGTTAAACAGATACTTTTTTATGCCATTGCCTTTTACTCAGGCTTTACCTTTTTGGCTTATATCATAGGTGTAGATGAATTATTGGCAATAGTACATGAAGGCATTGCTGCGCATTTGGGTGGATTCATCGGATTACTTATTTTTTCAGGTGTATTCTATTTTGTATTCGCCTTTTTTCGCGAACAGGTTTGTACCATTGCCTGCCCTTACGGTAGGTTACAAAGTGTGCTTATCGACCCCAAAACCCTTATTGTTGCATACGATTTCAAACGTGGCGAGCCTCGTGGCCCCATCTCTAATCCTGAAAATGGTGATTGTACCAACTGTAACATGTGTGTTCAGGTTTGCCCCACCGGAATTGACATCAGAAATGGAACGCAACTGGAATGTATCAACTGTACTGCCTGTATTGATGCTTGTAACTCAACCATGAAAAAAGTTAACAAGCCCAAAGGGCTTATCCGATATGATTCGGAGGAGGGTATCGAAAAGGGCGAACATCATTTGTTTAGTACACGAACCATTTTTTATTCGGTTGTTCTATCAGCTCTTTTGATATTTGTAGCTTTTTTGTTTTACCAGCGAGGTGACTCGGAAACAGTGATTTTAAGAGCTCGTGGAACGCTTTATCAGGAAATGGGCGACAGTTTGAGTAATATTTACAATTATCAGGTGGTTAATAAATCGCGTGAGCCCATTGATGTGGTTTATAAAGTTGAAACAGTTCCCGGAAGAGTTAAAAATATTGGAGGAAACATTGTAGTTAAAAAAGGTGAAATTGCCAAAGGTACATTTCTTGTTATTGTGCCACGAAGTGCGCTAAAACAATCGAAAACTCCCATTGTAATTGGAATTTATCATAATGGGGTCAGGAAGGAAGGGTACAAAACAATGTTTGTTGCTCCTAATAATCTTGATAAATAATAAAACAAAAGCCGAATGAAAATTAAATGGAATTGGGGTACAAAAATTACCATTGCCATAATTCTTTTTGTATCCATGATACTGGGGTTTGTTTATACAGCAACTCAAAACCCAATCATCTTGGTTGAAAAGGATTATTATCCTAAGGGATTACAGTATCAATCGCAGATTGATAAAATAAAAAATGCTGCTGATTTTAAAGCAGGTATGGTTTTTAAACAAAATAAGGGTCAACTGTTTTTAAAAATTCCGAAAACCGCACCCGATTCGGGAACCATTACATTTTACAGGCCTAACGAAGAAAAGGCATTTGACATAGTGGAGCCTGTATCTGCCAACAAAAGCATTGATGTAACCTTTCCAAAAGAGCGCTTCAAAATGGGGTTTTATGTGCTTAAAATCTTATGGTGGCAAAACGGCAAAGGATATTTTATTGAGAAAAAAGTATTTCTGACATGATGTATGTTATTACTGCCTTGACAATAGGACTTGTGGGCAGCTTGCATTGTATTGGCATGTGTGGCCCCATTGCCGTTGCCCTCCCATTGGGTAACAAAGGTTGGGGATACCGGGTGTTTGGAGGTGTAACATACAATGTTGGCAGAATCATCTCCTATGCTGTACTTGGTGCGATATTTGGTTTGTTAGGACAGGGAATTGAAATGGCAGGCCTTCAAAAATGGGCTTCCATTTTAATAGGTGCGGTAATGGTTTTGTCTGTGCTGTTCCCGGCACTTTTTAAAGGTAAAATAAAAATTGAGCAGGTGTTTTTCGGCTATGCCGGAAAAATGATAGGCAAGTTCAGAAAGCTCTTTACCATCAGCTCCATTCCATCACTATTTTTAATTGGTATTTTAAATGGTTTTTTGCCCTGTGGGCTTGTATATGTAGCCATTGCCGGCGCCATAAATACCAATAGCTTTTACGATGGCATCCTGTTTATGATTCTTTTTGGTCTGGGAACCTTGCCGGTAATGCTGGCTATTCCCCTGCTGGGAAATATGATTGGCCAAAAAGTAAGAAGAAGATTCAGCGGCATCCTAAATATATTTATTGTTATTTTGGGTTTGTTGTTTATCTTGCGAGGGTTGTCACTGGGTATTCCTTACCTCAGCCCTCCTAATAAAATGCTTAAACCCCATAAAAAAATGATGATGCATGGTAGTAAGCATCAAATGATGAATAAGGATACAACTTATAAAATGAAATAATTATTAACCTAAAATTATAGTATTATGAAAAAACATCTTTCAGTAATTTCACTTTCAATGCTGCTTTTTATCGCAGCATTTTCGTACAGTTTTAAAGCAAAAACGGTAACTGTTAACAATAAAATCGTTGTGGTTCCCGATGACGCAGCAACCAAATATGCCAAAGGTTTTGAAATCTACAAAGCCAAATGTGTAGCTTGTCATCAATTATCAGGTGAAGGTGTACCGAGTGCATTTCCTCCGCTTAAAAACTCTGATTATCTGTTGGCCGATAAAAAACGTGCAGTACAACAGGTTTTAAACGGATCTAACCACGAAATTACCGTTAACGGCGCCAAATACTCCATTGCCATGCCTGCTCAGGTTGACAACTATGAAGATGCCGTTGCCGTTATCAACTACGTGCTGAATGCCTGGGGAAACAATGGCGGCACCATTACCGTTGATGAAGTTAAAGACATTGAGATTAAGCGATAAGATTATAGCTGAAGAATAAAAAAAGGTGTTCGTATCTGGCGAACACCTTTTTTATTGGAGTTTATTAACGCCTCCCTCCTCGTTTAACAGGACGGGCAGCGGCGGGTTTTCTTACAGGTTTGTGTGCCGGTTTAGCAGCAGGCTTCATTGTCGGTTTATGAGCCGGCTTTTTTGTTGGAGTGATTGACGGCCTCGCAGCAGGCTTTTTCGAAGGGGTTTTAGCAGGTTTGGTACTTGGTTTATGCATATACGACTTAGAAGGCTCTGAAGCTGGTTTCGTCTTGGGTTTCCAGTTTTTATCCACCGGTCGGGTAGTAGGCTTAGCTTTTGCTTTATTACCATTTGCCGGCTTCGTATAGTGTTGAGGGCGTTGCTTTGCCTTGTTGTTTACAATGCGTTTTTGATACGACCGGTCAGGGTGTTTTCTTGCGTAATCATTTTTACTTACCCGTTTTTGCATGTTTACACTGTTCTTGTTTACCCTCACATTGGTTCGGTTATAGGTATTGTGAACATTAACATGAACATGGATATTTTGACGATATCTGTATGGAGGGTAAGGTCTCCATGGATGATAATAGGGAGGATAGTAACCCCAGTAAAACGGCGAATGCCACGGCCTGTATAAAGATCCCCAAAAAAATGTGAAAATAATGGGTGGGTGAACATAAACAGGCTGTATAATGTAATCGGGACCATACATATACACATCGCCTATAACCTGAACTTTAGTATCTCCACTTTTATCTTTAACTACATCAATGGTGGCAACATCCTGATACTCATCTTTGCCAATAACCGCTTGTATTACTATTACATGTGCATTTTTATCAGAAGTTTCAACCACTCGCAGATAATCTACTTCACCGTCATTGTTCAAATCAAGATTCGATATTTTAAGTTCGGGGTCATTGAGCTTTTTCTCAAAATCTTCCAAATCTTTTGCTTCGCCAAAAACCGAAGCTACTGCCTCAAGGTCTAAATTTTCGCTAATGTCAGCACTCTTTGCTTCCACAGTAGTAACATCCTGAGCAGGTAATGTCTGTAATGTAAATATCGCTATAAGCACGATAAGTAGTCTAATCTTTTTCATAATAACTGTTTTTTTATAATTATTATTTTACTCAATTATTGTGCCGAAATTAGTGAAAATAGTAAATGTAAAAAATGAATGCCCGATATTTATTCAATACCGGGCATTCATTATTTTCTAAATCCTTAAGGTAAATTCTTACGGGTCAACCTGAACAAACATGGTTTGCAGATTAGGATTGGTTGAGTTAGGATCGGTACCTTCGGGAACAAATATTACTGCAGCCCATCCACCTGGTAGTGGTGTAAAGTCGGTATGACTTTGCGAGTCGTTTACCATCTGGTCAACAGTTGCATCAGCAGCAGGAACGCCACCGGCAGCCTGACCATTCCAGTTGTTCATAATTTTCCACAATGCACCCTGAACTTCTCCCCAGGTATAACCTGGATAGTAATCCAAATGGTTGAATATCCAGTTAACGCGTGCCCACTTATCGGCATAAGCGGTAAAAGCAGGCAAAGCATCAGGATACAACGAGCTGTACACATCCATGTTGTAAGCAACACCAACGTTAATACTTGCATCTTTATCGGCACACCATGAAGCAAATGTACCATTGGCAAAGTCGTAACCATTACCAACATTGGATAATTCAGCGTCAACATAGCCTCCCATTGAACCCGGAGCATAAGCACCAACAATTTTATAGGTAGCAGTTTCAGGAAGGTTCATATATGGAGCAAGTAAAAAGTCAGGGGTTGTAGCTACTGCATTTCCCAATACAAAGTCAACAACACCATCGCCACCATTGGGAATCAGGTTGTCATCGGTAAAATTCCATGACTTGAAGAATTTGTAATCAAAACCGGTTCCTACTTTAACAAGGATATACAAATCGAATTGGAAATTATCAGTTGTATTGTCGCCATCAGGATAAGATACATGTAAAACATCACCTTCTCCTAAAAAGGACTCATTGCTGTATTCGGCAACAAATGCACCATTTTTATAAACTTTAATTTTAAAGATGGCAGGCATGTCAACCTGAAGGCCGTTTGCCTGTTGTTCGTATAACGATCCGGCATAATCAGCAGGGTGTTTCATGCTGATGTCACCAAAAAAGAGCTGTTCTCTAACTGTAGTTTGATTCATGGTAAACCAGTCGAAGCCAAAAGCCTGAAATTCCTGAGCGGTAAAGCTTAACACTTCTATGGGAATTTCGTTCTTTTGAAAAGCAGCAACATGAAATTGAACATCCAAAGGCTGGCTTACAAAACCTGCATATTGCGATCCGGCTTCAGGAGCAGCGCTTACAATAGAGTCATCACTCATATCATTAGGTGTGTTGTTGTCATTCATCATTAAAAACTGGGTAACATTATAGTCACCTACCGGAAGTTTAATTCCCTGAGTATAAGCAACACCATCAAGATAATAAACAGCAGGAGTATAAGTAGTTCCGCTAATTACAATGCTGGCATAATCGGCAGTGGCACCAGCGTTTGATGATTTGGTTCCGCCTTTAGGCATTTCAGTACTTGAGAAGCTAACTTCTACTTCCTGATTGGGGTCAACTACATCTTCTTTTTTATTACAGCTGATAACTGTAAGTGCAAGTAAAGCAACAAAAAAGAAAGCTTTAATAAAATTTAAGTTTTTCATTTGTTTGTTAATTTTTATAAGGTTGTTTAATTTTTAATTTTACGTTTATGGGTTTATCAATACGCGTGCCATAAATTATAACTTACATAATAATAGGATTATAAGATATATATAGACTTCTTTATCATACTTCCTGTTCCAATTTTTGGACAAATTTTTTTCACTATAAGAAGGTTAAATGTTTACCATTATAAATACCACCTGTAATTTTGGAGAAATAGCATCCCGATTGGTTCCCTTTGGTACCAAAACCGCTGCTGCTTTTTGCCCGCACTCAGGTTTAAAGTCAATATGCGAAAGAGCATCGCTAACCATAGCATCTGTTATGCCGTCTGCGTTGGGAACATTGGTATGGCTTATTCCGTCCCAGTCGTTTAATATTTTCCAAACGGCTCCTTGTATTTCGCCCCATGAGGGTGATGAGTAATTCGAAAGGTTGTTAAAGAGCCAATTAATGGCATTCCATCTGGAAGCATCTCTTGTGTAAGCAGGTAATACCGAAGGCGTGAGCGAATTGTAAACATCCATTTGATATGTATGATTAATGTTGATGCTTACCGAGTCAGTTCCGCACCAGGCGCTGTAAAGCCCGTTACCAATTGAATATCCGATGGGAATATCACCCAAATCACCATCAAAATAGGCACCCAGTGAACCCGGAGCCCATCCCGATTTAATGGTAAAGTTACAGCTTTCGGGTAGATTCATGTAAGGTCCGATTTCTAAGTCACTACCTGTAGAACCGCATTCGCTTAATACAAAGTGAACCAGACTGTCAGACTCGGCAGGAATCATCTCATCATCCACAAACTCCCATGTTTTTATGTGTTTATAACCAAAGGTTAGTCCGGTTCTCAGGTAAACATTCAAATCAAAACGATACTCATCCACGGTATTATCACCATCAGGGTAAGTAACTGAAACATAGGTTTCACCAAGTTGATCTTCGTTAGTAACTGATTTCACAAATCTTCCGTTTCTAAAAACATCTATACTAAATATAGCAGGCATTTCGTTTTGCAGTCCGGTGGACTGGTTCATATAGAGCGAATTGGCATAATCGGCAGGATTCTTTGGTAATATTAAACCCGTAAACCGTTGTTCTCGAATGGTTGTTGCCGGCAACACATCAAAATCAAAACCAAATTTATCGTAATCGGAGGGGGTAAATAAAACAACTTCAATATCAACATTTGATTTTCTCAGATGGCCTACAGCAAAGCTAAAACCGGCAGGCTGGTTTACAAAAGCAGCATAATCGGAACCGGCCATGGGAGTGGCAAGTATGATAACGTCATCAGAATAGTCGTCAGGGGTACCGTTATCATTCATCATTAAAAATTTATTTAAGGTGTATGATCCGGGGGTTAATTTGATAGATTGTGTATAAATTTTCCCGTTTAACACGTAGGTGGCCGGACGAAATACCATTGTGTCGATTTCGATATAACAATAATTTACTCCCGAAACCTCATGTGCACTTTTGTTACCGTTAACAGAAACCGCAGGGTTAAACGTAACTTCCTGCATGTTACCATCAGTATCCATAAAACCATCATCTTTCCGGCAACTTGTAAATACCATTGCGGTTGCAAGCAAGAATAAGATTAATGTATATCGGTTAAAAGACATTTGAATAAAAATAATTCGATTGTTTAGTTATGGGTATAAATTGAGGTCTGATTACGATAGCCCGGTAGATCTTTGTACCAATCGGGATACAAAACACCATCGGATTCGGCCCACTCGGCAAAGTGGTTGTAAACGGTTGTGATATCGTGTTTTTCGATGGGATATTCAAATACTTCGGGAATATTAATTGCCCACGGTAAATTATTATTGGTTTTATAATAATGTGTAGTCCCTTGGTTTCCTGCATCCTCTCCGGTTCCAATCAACGATTGGTCAGCCAAATCGGTGGGTTCGTATCCCGGAAGGTGAATCTCCACTCCCCTATTCTGGTCGATAAACATAAAAGGGTTAAAATTTCCAATATCCAGTTGCGAGAAAGTAACTGTTCCGGGGGCAAATTCCATATTTATTTCAAGGGTTACCGGCAGAACATAAGGGGCATAAATTTCGGTATTAACACCAATACCACCACCGGGATGCGGCATGACATCAAAAACATCATCCGAAACGATTACGGTAGCCTTCGACTGACCGTTTTCCAGCCCGTTACCGGCCACAGAAACTACCGAGCTTGCTTTTAAAACCGAACCTGTTGCACTTACAATATTATTGGGTGAAACCGTGGGTAGAGTAAACCCAAATCCGTTATGAAAAGCAGCACCTATTGCATATATTGTAAAGGTGGCTTTTATATGTTCAACATACTCCTGAGCATTTTTGGTAATGTCAAAATCGTAGTTTACCACCAAATCGTTAAAGTCGTAGTCTCCTTTCCATGGCCACAAATCCTCAAAAGCAAGCGTACCTTCGTGTTGAACAACGGGGTTAGGGTTACCACCGCCACCACCGCCACCGTTGCCGGAGCAGGTAAAATAATTATGATCGTATCCGTCAAAAGCAAGGTTAATCTGCTCGGCGGCATATCCTATTTGATTATAGCTATAACCTGAAGTTGAACCTCCTCCAAGTGCTGTGTTGGCAATTATCAGAAAATTTTCAATTGTCATACCTGCAAAAGGGCCTGAAATATATTTTAAATCCTTCAAATCGGTAAAGCCGTTTCCAAGGTATCCTGCTTCATCATAACCCACATTCATTTCAGCGGCAACTATTTGCCCTGCCCAGTTTCCAATGCCGTTGCTATTGGCCGGGTCAGTCAGGTTTTGTGTCAAGGGATTATCCGGCCCGCCGGCAGGCAAAAACGACTGAATGGCTGATGCAGAAGAAAAATGTATTGTAAAATTAGAAGGGTCGCCAACAACTAATCCGGTAGGAAAAACTGATGAAAAATAAGCATCACGTACAGCTCCCGGATTATTTCCATGAGCCGGAGAGCCCCACCCACCTTGTGAGTAAGTTAAAAATCCTGTTAAGTCGCAGGGAATGGCAATGCTTTTTTGGCCGCGAGTTAAATCATAAAAAAGGTTATTTCCTGTAAGCGAAACAGTTACGGCATCCAATCCTGAACTCTCAGGAAAACTGATTTGAAGTTTGGTAAGGTAACTTGGGATGGTAATTTTAGTTTCAATCCGGTCGCTGTTTTTTTCGGGATAACCAGTAAAGAAAATTCTTTTACCTCCCTCTTCGCCAATGGACAAAGGTAAAGCAGCAGCAGTATTCGATGGCAGGCTTATCACAACAATAACATCCTTTGTGGTTTTCCAGGTAAAATTATCGCTCACTATCAAATCGTTCATACTGGTTATGGTATGACTATCTTTAGTATCAACCGGTAACGACTTATGGCATGATGTGATGGCCAGCATCATGGCTGCTATGAGTAATATGTAAGTTCTGTTTTTCATCACTTCCCTCCTTTTTATAGAATGTGTGCTCAAGCCTCAACAACAAACATGCCATTGGATATTTATGCGTGTTATAATACTGATTACTAATATTATACTGAGGTTGTAAAACTCACTTTATATGATATGAGTTCTCCAATAGAGAAAAAAAATATTTAATTCGGGAAAGGGAGTTTTTTTGCATTTTTTTAAACTTCTTAGTATTTATTTAGTAGTTTTATAGCCATGAATCTTTATAAAAACAGTTTGAAAAATGTACTTTGTGTAAATGCAATACCCTTATTAATAGCAATGGTATTGGCGATTTTGAACCCACAAACCAACACGCAAAAAAATACTGACGACCGGGTTCAAATAAAAAGCAAACACACTAAAATATACACATTCCCAAAAGGGGAAAAGGAGTACTACCAAGGACATAAGATATTTGATAAATTACAGAAATACAATACCAAAGGACTAGTTACCCAATCCTTTCAATACAAAGACGACACGCTTTTTTCATATATCAATTACTATTACGACACGAGCAACTTACTATTAGAAAGTAAAGAGTTTAACAGCGACAACACGCTATATCTTTCCATTAAATACACACATAACAAAAAAGGGTTTGTTACAAGAGCCGATTACCTTAGAAATACTCAAAAACAGTATGATGACCACAGAAATCCAGTTGAAGTGGAGTTTGAAAAATACTATAAAAACCTGTTTACCTACATTGTTTACGTTAACGATTTTATGGGTAATGTACTGGAGAAGAGGTATTATACAGATGATGACAGGCTTTCTTTTAAATACACTTTCAAATACGATTTCAGGTATAACAAAATTGAAACCAAGTTTTACAACAACAAGGGTAGTGTTTCGTGGCGTAAAAAAATGAAATACAACAAAGAAGGACTATTAACGCAGTACAAGTTATATATGAACAACAGGCCTGCGCTGCTTTCTAAATTCAGATATCAACTCGACAGCAATAAAAACTGGATTAAAAGAGTGGAAACCAGAAAACTGTATAACAATTTTTTTGCATACGACATTAAGGATAATACTATAGTAACCGAAAACGAAATAGAATATTACTGACTAAACTTGACAAACTAAAAATATTGTACTACTTTTACCCCGTAGGAGCGGATTCTCTTTATGGCTATATTTTTTTGATACTAAATAAAGTCGGTTTAATGTGATTTAGCTGACTTAATGAAAGCCATTATTAAAGTTCACACAAAATGGAGGACTTGTTATGAATCAGCTCGTATCAAAAATAATATGTGCTGTAAAACAACTTTTTACAAATTGTTCTAAAGTTGGTTACAGCATATTGCTTGTAGTAATTTTTCAGCTATCGGTTTGGCCGTGCCAGGCACAAATTGGAATATTAACCAATACACCTGATGCTTCGGCTGCTGTTGATATTGTAAGTACAAGCAAGGGGTTACTCATTCCCCGGGTAGCCTTAAGCAGCGATTTATCATCCCCCTCTCCTGTTTCAAATCCTGCAACCGGATTACTTATCTTTAATACAGGTGCAAACCAACCAATTGGATTTTATTATTGGAGTGGGTCAAAATGGGTTTCAACCTCTTATTCAACCGACAATTGGAGCATCACCGGAAACAGCTCAACGTCAGTAAGTAGCAATTTTCTTGGAACAACCGACAACCAGCATTTTGCAATACGGACAAACAATACGGAACGAATGCGTATAGAATCAGACGGCCAGGTGCTAATAGGTTTTACCACTCCTACTTACACCACCGATTTATTTTCAGTACACGACAACTCAACGCAAACATCAGCAATAAATGCTTATGCACCCAACGGATACGGTTTTTATACCGAAGCCGGAGCTATAGGTTTTTTAGGTAAAGTAAACAACGCAACAGGCTATGGATTATGGTCGGAAAATCAAAACAGCAATGGCTATGGCGCCATGGTAGTTGGGTGTAATTCAGGTGCATACACCCTTAATAACCATTATTTTGGTTTGTCGGCTCACGGCGATGACGGTATTTTCTGTATTGGCCATTCAAGCACGGGAAACGGCATTATTGCCGGAGGAAATAATTTGGGCACTGTTGCCACCATCACCGAAGGTGCAGGAGGTTCGTTTACAGGATACCATGGCGTTTATGGAAATGGTACCGATGGCAATGCAGGTGTAGGTGTGGTAGGTGTGGGCAACAACGGAAGCACCTATCATACCACACAGGACGGCAGTGGCGGTGCCTTTACCGGTTACCACGGTAGTTTTTCATACGCCACCGAAAGCTCAGATGGCACAGGAGTAATTGGCGCGGGTAATGCCGGTTCCTATTACTTATCTTCCGGTGGCAGTGGCGGAGCCTTTACCGGCAACCAAATTGGTGTTGCGGGCTGGTCAACCGGATCGGGAGGCTATGGGGTTTACGGCCGTGCCATGAACGGAGGGTATGGCCTGTTTTCAAGTGGTAACTTTGCTGCAACAGGAAGCAAATCGTTTATTATTGACCACCCGCTGGACCCCGCAAATAAGGAATTGAAACACTACTGCATCGAATCGCCGGAGGTGTTAAACATGTATCGGGGCAACGTTATGCTCAATGCTGATGGCGAAGCCGAAGTAACGCTTCCTGATTACTTTACAGCCATAAACATCAATTATTCGTATAATTTAACTGCCATTGGAAAACCCGCCCCCGGAATTTATATTAAAGAAGAGATTGATAATAACGGAAAGTTCACCATCGCCGGAGGTGCCGCTGGACAAAAAATTTCGTGGGTGGTATATGCCGAGCGAAACGACAAATACATGCGGCAATATCCTGAAAGCAAACAGGTGGTCATCGATAAAAAATCAAACAGAGGTAAATACCTGAATCCGGAGTTGTATAATCAGCCTGAAAGCAAAGGGATATTTACAACAAAAGTATTAAACAACAAAGCCCTCAAAGGTCATAGAGTGGAAAAAATTTCTGTAAAACAGGTTAATAACGAACGGATTGATAAAAGTAATCATTATTAAAGTGAAGCTTAAAATATACATAACACTTCTGTTGGTTTGTGCTTTTTCAGCAGCAAATGCGCAACTGACCATTAATCCCGGAGGATTTATTACCATCGGACAAACGGGCAGCATGTATGTTGGCACATCGCTGCATATTAATTCCAACGCTTCCGGATCGGGATATTGGGTAGATAAAACATCGGGGAACGATGTAATTATAACTGGCAGTGTTGACGTTGAAAGGTATCTTGCTCAGGGAGGATGGCACAACACAGCAGCACCTGTAAACAACACATCAAGCAGCCTGTTTACCGGAACCGACCTGGTTTTTTACTACGATGAAACCATTATACTCAACGACTGGAATTTTGGCTGGGTGTGGTATTCGGGATTGCTTGAGGCAATGAGGGGGTATGATGTTTACATAGCTTCTCCATTAACAGTGGATTACACATCTTCGTCCGGTAATGATTTAAACACCGGTAGCTATACCATTCCTGTAACCCGAACCAATGTCAGCAATGGTGAATCGGAAAGCCATAAAGGCTGGAATCTGATAGGGAACCCCTACCCTTCTCCGGTTGACTGGCTGGAAGAACCAGGTTGGGATAAATCGGATATTAACGATGCCAAATATATTTGGAGTCCAACAAACAACAATTACACTATTTTCCTTGGAGGCAGCAATCCAACCGGTTTAAACGGGGGAACACAGTACATTCCTTCCAATCAGGGGTTCTGGGTTCAGGCCATCACAACAGGAACAGTTGGAATTAACAATGCTTGCCGAACAGGTACCATGTCCGCCACTCCCGATTATTACAAAAAATCAGATCAACTATTTAGCGGATTGCGGATAACTGCTTCCGGCAATGGCTACTCTGACGAAACAATGGTAAGATTCTTACCTACGGCAACTGCTAATTTCGACATTAACAAGGATGCCTCAAAACTATTCAGTCCATTCGACAGTATTCCGCAAATATGTACGCTTGCCGCCAAGCAACAATTGGCCGTCAACAGTTTGCCGGATGTTATCGAAGATTTAAGGGTGAACATGGATTTTTATTGTAATGCAGAAGGAACTTACACCCTATCCATTGCTGATTCGTCTGAATTTTTACGTGGCAATCAGGTCTATTTAATGGACATCCGGAAACAAAAAATGATAAACCTGAATAAAAAACAGCGATACACCTTTTATCACAACCCTGAATTTAGTCCACATAGGTTTACGTTATTTTTCAATCCTTCCGGTGATTTTATTGATTCATTAAATCCTGACTCCCGTTTTACTGTATCAACCAATGGAAATACCATAACCATTGAACGAAACACCCAAAAGTTTTATCAGGCAGGTATAACTATTTATAATATGATGGGGCAGTTAACAGGTACATATATAATAAGCAATGATACTAAAACTACTTTCTCAATACAAGTTCCCCGAGGTTATTACATCGTAAGCATAAAAACATCAGGACATTTATCAAACATTAAGGTCTTTCTATCGGGATAAGGCCTCCAAAACCAATCTTAGAATTTCGATTAATTAAATAAAAACCATATATTTGTATAAAAATTAAGCGTATGAACAAATTATCTACCTTTTCAATTATGTTTGCAGCAGCATTGATTTCGCTGTTAAGTGCTAACCTGTTTTCGCAGGAATTAGAAGTCACTCCAGGAACCTTATTGTTTAAAACCAATCCTGGGTCATCGCAAACACAACAAATTTTTGTAAGAAACAAAGCAAAAACAGAGCAATCCTTTGTTTTTAATCTGGGCGACTGGTTAACCGACGAAAAAGGAGAAGTTAAGTATCTTTCTCCGGGGACAACAGCACGCTCATGTGCCGACTGGATTACCGTTTCGCCTTCTCTCGTAACGTTGCAACCCAACGAATCGGTGAGAGTAAATGTAACCATGCTGGTTCCAAACGACGACTCATCCACCAAATGGGCCGTACTTTTTGTGCAGTCAGCTGTTGAAAAAACAGGTGCTAAAGCCATCGACAAAGATGTTCAGATGGGGCTAAAGGTAGCTGCTCGAATTGCCATTCCCATTTATCAGTCACCCGATGTAAACCAGCTGTATAAAGGAACCATTAACGGATTAACCGAAACGGTTAACAAAGATGGTACCCGAACCTACAAAACCCAGGTTATAAACACAGGTGATAAAATACTCGATTGCAAAGTTTATTTTACCGTTTCAAACCTTGACAATGCGGAAGAGACCAACTCAAATCCCATTGAGTTTTCGCTGCTTCCCGAGTCGAATAAAAACGTTGAGTTTACAACTGACAAGCCACTTGCAAAAGGCAGGTATTCAGTGGCAGCCGTGCTGGATTATGGCCATGACGATGAGTTGGAAGGTGTACAGCTCGATGTGGTTGTTAAGTAGCAACAGATGTGATGAGGTTTCATAAAATCTCCATGTTGGCTCTCTTTTTATTCTTGATAAATGGTTCCGGTTTTTGTCAGCCAATTACAAAAGTTGATACCACCTTTTTTTATAACGGAACCCGGATAAAATCAATTGTCACATTTAAAATTGACAAAGATACCATACGGGATGGATATGCCGGATTTTATTATATCAACGGGCAACTATGGCAAAGCGGTTTGTATAAAAACGGAAAATCTGAAGGGGAGTGGAAAATTTACTATCCCGACGGTAAACTCAAGAATGTACTTCACTTTGTCAACGGGATAAAAGATGGTACTGTTGTTAATTATTATAACAATGGTATCGTTAAACTAACAGGAAAGTATATAAATGGCTTGTTAAACGATACGGTTATTTTGTATTATCCATCCGGGGTAAAACAAGAAGTGAGGGTTTACAAAAACAATAAGCTCAATGGGTTAACAATAGGTTATACTCCAAACGGCAACATCAGCTATCGGCTTAATTTTAAGGACAGCATACAAAACGGGCTGTTTGAGCGCTATTACCCTTCAGGAAATATAAAGGAACACGGCACCATGATTGATCAACATTTTTGCGGTGCCTACAAATCGTACTACGAAAACGGTGAAGTTGAAAAAGAGTTTAATTATAAAGGGTTTGCTATTGACGGCCCCTATCGTGTTTTTTACGAAAATGGTAAACTGATGATTAAAGGGCAGTACAACAATGGAAAACCTGCCGGCAAATGGGAACAATTTTACGATGACGGCCATCTGTATGAAACGGGAGAATACAAAAATGGAAAAAGAGAGGGAAATTGGATTTCCTATTATCGCGACTCAACTGTTTATATGGAGGGGATTTACCTTAAAGGAAGGGCTGAAGGAAAGTGGGTAGTTTACCACCAAAACGGAAAAGTGAAGCAGGAAGGAATTTTTATGGAAGGTAAGGCCAACGGATTATGGATCTTTTACTTTGAAAACGGTCAAATAAAAATGAAAGGCAGATATGTAAACGACAAAAGTGTAGGACACTGGGTTAGTTATTACGAAAACGGCCAGGTAAAGCTTGACTTGTATTACAAGTCAGGTAAACTTGACGGTATTCTTACTGCCTACGATGAAAAGGGAAATATTGCTGAGCAGGCTGAATACAAGGATAATCACCTCGTAAGGCAGATTAGGTAAAATATTGATTAACCACTATAAAACAAAATTTAATAGGAAAATGTTTAAGGCAAAAACAATAATAAATCTGATATTCATTTTGTTGGGTTTACTTTCTGCTGAGGTAAAATCGCAGGATATCCCTCCCCCCAATCCCGGCCTGGTAATTAACATTGTTTCGGGATACAGTGTATCCTTTAATTTTGACGAGATGAGCGAATACGAAAACGGTATTCTTAACGGAGGGCAGTCCACCTTTATCCGCATAGGCGCTATCATGGATTGGAAGTTGCAGTTTTCGGCAGACCAATCAATCTTTTATGGTGAAAACAATCCTGCAAACCAGATGGAACTAAACAACGTGGGAGTGGTGGTTGTCTCAACAGGTACCAATCAGGATGACGGTTCAAACATTATTAACTATGCTAAAACTGCACCCATTGCCCTTGATGATACAGAGGTTACTTTACTTACAAAAGGTAGCGGAAGCAATCGTGGATATGGCATAAAAAATGCCTTTACGTTAAACTGGGAGATGGGCACAAAACGGGGCAACATGAACAACCAAAGTCTGTTGGAACAGATGATTGCAGCGGATACCTATACGGTTAATATTACTTTAACACTTTCGCCTTACAGATAATATAGAGATGCAGCGCATGAAAAAGATTTTGGTAATCGATGATATCAGTACCAACCTGCTACTTATTAAGTCCATCTTAAAAAGTAGTTTTCCCGATTACGACATACTGCTTACCGATTCGGGGATGAAAGGATTGGCACTGGCAGGAAGTGAACAACCCGAAACCATTCTGCTGGATATCTTTATGCCCGAGATCGACGGTTATCAGGTATGCAGCAAATTAAAAAACGATCCGGCAACCCGCCACATTCCCGTTTTAATGATTTCGGCATATGGCGACAATACCGACGTAAGGGTGAAAGGCCTTAACGTGGGAGCGGATGCCTTTATTTCAAAACCGTTTAACAATTCAGAGCTTATTGCACTTGTAAACGTGATGTTACGTATTAAACAGTCGGAAGACCTGTTACGTATTCAAAACAAGGAACTTAAATCAACAGTTTTGAAACTTAAAGAGGCTAAAAAAGTTCAGATGAAAAACATCAATAAAATTAACAAATACCAAAAACGACTTAAAGCACTCAATGCCGCGTTGCTTGAGTCGGAAGAAAAGGAGCGCAAAACCATTGCCGGTTTTTTACACGACGGTATAGGCCAAACGCTTTCCATTGCGAACATAAAACTAACATCACTTTTAAACAAAAGACTATCGGACACCATTCAGTCCGAAATCTCTGAAACATCAGGATTAATAAACAATGCCATTGCTGAAACAAGGTTGTTAACTTACGACTTAAGTCCACCTATATTATATGAATTGGGATTGATACCTGCCATAAAGTGGAAGCTGGAACAGGTAAGTAATAAAACCTCACTACCCATCGAGTTTAGCAGTACCGTAGAAAAGATTCGCCTGGAGTCGGAGCAATCTATTTTGGTTTATCGCAGTGTGTCAGAATTACTTATAAATGTATTAAAGCATGCCGAAGCGTCTGTAATTAATGTTAATATTAAAAAGATTGGAAAAAATTACTATATTTCCGTTGTCGATAACGGTAAAGGATTTGAGTATAAAAATCCCCGAGAATTTACAAGACAGGAAGGGTACGGGCTATTTAGTATCACAGAGCGAATGGAATCAATTGAAGGCAAGTTTAAAATTAAGTCGAAAAAGGGAGCCGGCACCCATGCCATATTAATCGTTCCTGAGAAAAATAAATAAGAAACAGTGGTGAAAATAAAAGTTTTAATAGCAGATGACCATCAACTTTTCAGACAAGGGCTGATAAACCTGTTATCCGAATCGCAGGAAATAAATCTTGTGGGTCATGCCGACAATGGCAAAGATGCCTATGAAAAGGCAGTTATTTATAGTCCTGATGTGATATTAATGGACATCAGCATGCCTGTTATGGGAGGCGAAGAAGCTACCAGACTTGTAAAAAAACAGATGCCCCAAGTAAAAGTAATTGCACTCACCATGCATTCCGACAAGCATTACATCAAGTCGATGCTTGAAGCGGGAGTAGATGGTTATCTGTTTAAAAACTGCACCTACAATCAGCTTATTGATGCCATCAAAACTGTTTCGTCGGGCAAAAAATATTTAAGTGGCGATATTACGGAGACCTTAATAAACGACTATTTAAATAAGGAGACAGACAAAGAAAACAATCAAAGTGAACTAACCGAGCGCGAGCTTGACGTACTAAAACTATATGCCGAAGGAAAAACCACACGCGAAATATCGGACACTCTTTTTGTAAGCATTAAAACGGTTGGCACACATCGTCAGCATATTATGGAAAAACTGGATATAAAAACTACTGTTGAAATGATTAAGTATGCCTTAAAAAAAGGTATTATTACCCTCGACTAATAAATTGCGGTTCAACCTGCGAATCTAAAAATCAGGTTTTCTGAACCCCAATATCAGCAAAAACCCTATTTGTAATTTCTTTATGCGGTGTACTTTTATACCATCAAAAAAATATAGCTGTAAACTGAATTCTCAAATAAAAAAAAGTTAAAGCCATGAAGAAATTTACATTTATTTTATTAGTTGCGTTGGCAGGTTTTACATTTAAAGCGCAATGCCAAACTGATGCGGAGGTGGTTAACTTCACCGCTGTATTAAGTTCGGTATTAAACCTCAATGTTACCGGTGGAGGAACGCAAACCGCCACCTTTGACACCCCTGACAAGTACAACCTGGGTATTGACGCTGTGGGAACCACCACAGTTACCATGGAAGCAACGTCGAACTGGAAGTTGGAAATTAATGCCGCCGACTTTTCCGACGGTGCATCTGCAACCATTCCGATTAACAACCTTGGTGTATGGTGCGAAGCCACAGGAGCACACACAATTGGAGCAGAAGTTACCTGCTCAAACACCTCTCTTGCTACTGCTATGGGGCTTTCGAGTACTGACCAGTTACTTTTGGACAATGGATCAGGAAATAGCGGGGACGCCAGCGATAATGCCTTTAACCTGAATTGGACCATGGGAACAATGCAAGGCACCATGAATACCAATAGTATTTTTCAGCAGTTATCTGATGGTACTATCGCAAACCTCGGAACATTTACAACCACTGTAAATTTGACACTTACGGCTTTACCATAACCCGTTTTTATTCGTTATCGAGAATGAAGGGGACAGGTTATCTGTTCCCTTTTTTTAATTAATCTGATAATTATCACAAACTTTTGGGTTATGGAAAACAAATGTATGTATCTGATTATTTTGCCGTTTATACTTATGTCGCTGATTTCCGTTGCGCAGGAAACAAACCTGGAGATGAACATGGAAGCACGTTTGGAGCCGGTGTTAATATTAAACATTAACCCCGATACAAAAATTGAGTTTGGCATAAAAAAGGTCAACGATAATTTATACGAAATAACCAAAAAGCCCAATGATATTAATTTTAGCGTTGAATCGACAGGAAATTGGAATTTAAGCATCTCAGCAGCCCAACCTTATTTTACCGACATCAACGACTCAACAAAAAAAATTCCGGTTGACTTTTTAGGATATACTATCGAAAACAGAGGAAATAACTGGGACAATGGTATTTTTTCCCACATTGCAAACCGATCGAAAGATACAATTTTACCGCTTAGGCATGAAAAAACGCTTGTACTTACCAACGGCAGACGAAACAACATTGGCGGGCACAGCCGCAACAGTTTTATACTCAGGTGGAAATTTATTTTTGAAGATGAACTTTCCAAAATGGCTGAGTTTTCAAATCTGTCAATCGAAGACGGCTACTACGTTGATGGGTTTTACATAACCCTTTCAGAGAGCAAAACACACTATAAAAAATAATAAATGTGCAGGGGCATTCATATTTTCCGGCATCTGTCGGCATTGTATGTGCCGTTGTTCTTTATGTTTATTTCTATTAATTCCACTGCACAGTCAATAGCCACCCCTCCCCCATTGGAAACCTCTTTTGTTAAAAATGAAATTGTTCAAAAACGGGGTGCTTTAAGTTTTAATGTCGTTCGCATTAAGAATAACACAGACAGAAATATTGAGGTCAGGCCTGTTTTAAACCTGCCTGAAGGATGGGCTGTCTTTAGTAACTATTTCCGTGATACTGTTGTACCTGCCGGTGCTACCATTTCGTTACCTTTCAGGTTTCGCACTTCCGGAGCGACAGTTTCATCAAAAAAACATACTGTTAATTTTAAAGCCTTTTCATCAAAAAGCAACCTGCCGGTTGAAAGCAGTTTTACAGTTATTCTTGAAAAATACCATAACTGGGATGTTGTTGTTCCGGAGCAGAGGATTTTTTTCTATCCGCGAATGAATATGGCAAAATTTGAGATAACAGTTGTTAATAAAGGAAACACAACCGAACACATTACCCTTGATATTAAACCCGACCTGAAAATATTGCTGGAAAGCAGAAACCTGTCAGATTTTACTCAGCAAATTGACCTCCTGCCTAACAGCGATACAATTCTTAAATTTGAAGCTACCTATGTATATTCCGAAACAAGGGTGTTTGACATTAGTAAGGTAAAAATATTTGCGTCAACCCCTGAAAAAAGGATTTTCCGCTCGGTAATCATCGAAAAATATACTGACACCTACGCTCCCTTTAAAATAAACAACGACCTGCTAAATGAGGCGGAAATAGGCGCACGGACATTCTTAAAAAACACCGAATTCCTGCCATTTGTTCGTGCCCGGGGAATAAAAACTTTTAAAAACGAAGCTCTGTTCAAATACAATTTCACCTATTACAATCTGATGAAAACCGAAAACCTGATGGGCAATACCTATTATAACTTTTTGTATCAACAAGATAATTTAAAATTGGGCTTGGGAGCTTTTAGCTCACAGTTGGGCAGAAATTTATACAGCAGAAATGGTATTATGGTATCGGACATCATAAAACTAAGCCCGTCATCAGGCATCGAAGGGTTTGCAAGCTACAGCATTTTCAATCCAAAAGCCAGCTTTGCAGCCGCATATCATCTTGTAAACGATAACGTTAACATGCAGGCTTCAGTTTCATTCGATATTAATAAATTTAACAAGGAAAACACCACTTCGGTTATTTTTAATACAGGGAAAATTAAGCTGACAAAAAATCATCAAATGAATGCCGTCTTTTACGGTTACGATGAGAAGAACTATTTTAAAAATAGTTTTCACGAAACAGGGTTTGCCTGGGATATTAATTATGTGGGCAGAATAAGTAAAAACTTCTCGCTACAGCTTTCAAACAACTACGGCTCACCCGATGTTCCAGGGCCACAAAAAGGACTATTGACTTTAATGTCGCGGGCAAGATATAACATCGGTATTTCAAAAAGTTATTTTACGGCATTGTATCTCCACAGTTCGCGTAACTACTACAACCGAAATAGCGACGGAAGCAAACTCCCCTATATCCATCTAAAAGATCAATATGTTAACTTGCTTTTCAACTTCAACGGCAGTAAAAAGGTAAGATGGTATATTGGACCCAGTGTTGAATTTTATTACTCCTCGCGTCCGTCATCGTTACCCGGTGAGCGATTTATATTTAACATAAACAAATACCGCATGGAGTATAAGGGATTTTTTGGCAGCCATTTTATGCTAAACGCCAAATACGGTGTGGGCTTAATGTACTTTCAGGGCGATAAAAGCACAAAGGACGCTGTTTATGATTTTCACCTGCTCACTTCATACAGCAACAACGGTTATGGCATTCGTTTGTCGTACGATTACGGCCCAATGGTTAACATGGGGCTTTACCAGTATGCCTTGGATGTGGGTAACAACAGCATCAATTTTTCACCCTACCTTATTAAATCGTATTTTAAACACCATGTAAATGTGTCGCTGTTTTCAAATTTGAGTTATAAGTTTGATTTACAGTACGGTTCTGTTAATATCAATCCTAAAGTTGAACTCTATGTTTTTAAAGACTGGTACCTTTCCCTTGGAGGAAACTATACCTATACCACCCAATCCTATTCCGACTTTAGCACACATGGATCGTTTTATTACCTTGAATTTTCGGTGAAGAAAAAGTGGGGAAAACGAAAATACGACCGATGGAAAGATGATATGCGCAGACTGAAAATTCAACTCTTTCAGGATAAAAACGGAAATGGCCTGATGGATAACAACGAAAACCGAATACGCAATGTCAAGATACGTTTGATAATGGTAAATGCTGCTGACCAAACCAATCACGGTAACTTTCCGGTTGACATTACTCTGCTATCGAATAAAAAAGGTATCGTTACGTTTAATCAGATTCCAAAAGGATTTTACAAACTGATTATCATCCCAATGAACGATATGCAGCAATACTTTTATATCAACAAAAACACCGAAAACATTGAGGTTTACAAAAATGTTTTTCTGAAGATACATTTTGAAAAAGCGGGTAAAATTGAAGGCCGGATTGAAATTAAAAGACAACGGTTCTCGAAAAATGCAGATAAAAAAATTGAACTGGCAAACATCAAGGTTACAGCGTTCGGCAACAATGGCGACAGTTACTCATCTTTTACTTTAAACGATGGAAGCTTCGTTATCTTCGCTCCGGGCCATCATAACTATCATGTGCGTATTCAAAATGTTTTTGGAAAATCATTTAAGATTGTTAAAAACGATGTGGCTGCTAACCTGTCCGATAGTACCGCTGCCAATGTAACCATCAGGGTTGCCGAACTGGCAAGAAAAATTAATTTTAAAAAGGCAGCTCCGGTTAACAAAAGCCAAACCGCACCTAAACTACAAAAAATCAAAGTCCTTCCAGGAAAAATCTACAACAATGGCAACAAACGAAGTTTCAACAAAGACGAAGCTCCGGGGTTTAACCTACCCATGCAGCAAATTAAGATTAACAAAATGGAACCATTAAAATACTACATTATTGCCGGTGAAGCCGATGATATTTCAACTGCGAAAAAGCTTATGAAAATTTTAGATGAACAGGGTGTAAAAAGCCATATCGGGCAGATTTTTCAAGATAAGACCTTTTACATTTATCTTTCCGCTTTCGACACAAAGAGCCTTGCCAGGAAAAAGATTAACAACTACAGCAAAGAGATTAAAGAAACACTATCCATTAGCAGGTTTAAAGGCAAAGCAACAGTGAAATAAAAACAAGGAAAATGGTGTGAAACAGGTTAATAGTTAATGGTTATTTGCTTTGTGCTAACCCAAAAAGTAACCTACAAAACCATGGAATACCGAAGGCGAAACAAGCAAAATAAACACCACGCCCACAACTGCTCCCCAAAAGTGTGCCGTGTGCCCGACATTGTCAGTTCCGCGTTTTGCCATGTATGCCGAGTAGGCTAAATACAAGATACCGAAAAGCCATGACGGTATGGGGATGGGAATGGGAAAAACAAATATACTACCTCCCGGATAAATTAAAATACTTGCAAAAACCACTGCTGAAACCGCTCCCGAAGCACCAACAGCGTTATAATAGATATTATCTTTATTACGACGAAAATCAACCAGTGTTGAAAAAATAAGTCCGGCAACATAAAGCAATATAAAATAAAGTTCTCCTTTATACCCAAAATGTTGACTTAAAAAGTTTTCAACTATTTCGCCAAAGGACCATAAAACAAACATATTAACGATAAGGTGCATCCACCCGGCATGCACAAAACCATAGGTAAAAAACCTAAAGGTCTGCTTATCGTGTTTAATTTTGTAAGCATTAAACTTTAGCTTGTCCATTAATTCTGCATTTTGAAACGCAAGTATTGAAACAAGCGCGGTAGCTGCTATTATAATATAGTTCATCATGGTTTTAAGTACTCTGCTTTTACAGGTTGTTTTGTATAATCAATTTCGGAACCCATGGTACTGTGAGGCACCAAATAAACCGCAAACATAACAATAACTGCGATAAGCGGCCATACTTTATTCACAGGATTTTTCTTTAAACGCCACCAGGCAATTACCCAGAAAATAAACATAAACAAGGTTTTATTATCGGTCATATCATGTCCGAAAGGCCATCCTGTCCAATAAGCACCAAAGGCATATTTTTGGACGATGGGTCCCAAAATCAAACCTCCAATAAACACACATACAGTTATTATTTTCGCGTAAAAGAGCGATTTGTCACCACCCGTGAATAGCTCAAGCAAAACGCGCATGCCAAACAGCATGGAGAAAAACATAAAAAAGATATGGGGCACCAAAATACCGGGTGGCACAGCCCCTTTAAAACGCAATACAACAGGTTCGTCGCTTAGCTTATAAGCTTTATTACCTTTCCTAAGCACTACCGTATATTCAACCTTACCGGCAGGTGGCTGATGGGGTAATTTCATCAATAAAGTATCGCCATTGCGCTTCATGGCAACAGTCATTAATGTATCAAAGCTCTTATATCTTTTATAGGTAACCGTACCCGTTACCGTTTTATCTTTAACTACTACACTTACCGGAGCGCCCCCCTCGCCCCCGTGGCTTCTAAGCAACTTAAAACCAACACTATTATTGCCGATGGTTACTTCTCCTGAAACAGGCCATGTAGGTCCGGTTGTCCTTTGATAAATTGCCATTCCTATTGTAAGGAGAATGGCCAAAGTCCACAGCAACATATTTTTTGTTATATCTGACATAAAAAGGTATTTTGGTTTACAAAGAAAAGGGTTTTTTTCCTAATATGCAGAGATGCGATTTTTTATTCAATAATTTCTTTAAGTAAACCTGTCTGACAATCATAAATTTTAATAACTTTACGCACTTTAATTTTGGATTTTTTAATTATTTAAACCAACAGATATGGGAAAAGGCGATAAAAAAACAAAACGAGGTAAAATTGTTAATGGTTCATACGGTGTTACAAGGTTAAGAAAGAAAAAAAGGCCTGCTGTCCCTGCAAAGAAAGAAGCACCTGTAGTTGAAGAAGTTGCAGAACCCAAACCAAAAAAGGCTACTGCAAAGAAAACAACAGTAAAAAAAACCACAACAAAAAAGGCTGCTGCAACAACCACAAAAAAAGCAACCACAACGCGTAAGAAAAAAGAACCTGCAGCAGAGGCCGAAAAGCCAAAAACTACTGCAAAAAAGAAAACCGCTACGAAAAAGAAAGCGGAAGAATCAAAAAGTGAATAAAAAAAACGGGGCATTGACCCCGTTTTTTTTATTCACTTTTTGTATTTAAACCATCAACAAAAACCTGACAACGTTTACTGATTCCCAACTTTGCCTACCTTTGCACCAATGAATTTATCAGAAAAAATACAAGAAGATTTCTTTAAAATAATTGCTGATACCGCTGCTGCGAAAAAGAAAAAGGTTTTCGTAATTGGTGGTTTCGTACGTGATTTACTCTTGAAGAGAGCCTCCAAGGATGCCGACTTTGTGGTGTTGGGCAGTGGAATTGAATTTGCACGCGAAGTTGCAAAAGCAATGGGTGACAATACGGAAGCCAAGTATTTTGAGAATTTTGGCACAGCCATGATTCGTAAAGGAAACTGGGTTTTGGAGTTTGTGGGCGCCCGTAAAGAATCATACCGAAAAGATTCGCGTAAACCGATTGTAGAAAATGGTACCCTCAAAGACGATCAGAAGCGAAGGGACTTTACCATCAATGCCCTGTCAATCAGCCTTCAAAAGCATAATTACGGCGAATTACACGACCCGTTTAACGGACTTAACGATCTCAAAAACAAAATAATCAAAACACCGCTTGACCCGGACATCACCTTTTCCGATGATCCGCTCAGGATGATGCGCGCCATCAGGTTTGCAACCCAACTTAGCTTTACCATAGAAGAAAACACCTTTAAAGCCATTGGCCGAAATAAAAACCGAATATCGATTGTTTCGCACGAAAGGATAACCGACGAGCTAAACAAGATTGTTATGGCTGAAACCCCATCAATTGGATTTAAACTGCTAGAAGAATCAGGATTGCTTAAGGTTTTCTTCCCTCAAATGGCTGCCTTAAAGGGGGTTGAAGTGGTGAATAATAACGCCCATAAAGATAATTTTTACCACACCCTCGAAGTGCTTGATAATGTAGCTTCAAAAACCGATAATTTATGGCTGCGATGGGCTGCTATTTTGCACGATATCGCCAAACCCGTTACCAAACGTTACGACCCCAAGGTTGGATGGACTTTTCACGGCCATGAGTTTGTGGGGGCTAAAATGGTTTCAAAAATTTTTAAACAGCTTATGCTGCCGCAAAATGAGCACATGAAGTATGTTCAGAAACTGGTTTTGTTGCATCTGCGCCCCATTGTTTTATCAAAAGATACGGTAACCGACTCGGCAGTAAGGCGTTTACTATTTGATGCCGGCAACGATGTAGATGATTTAATGCTACTTTGCGAAGCTGACATCACTTCAAAAAACGAAGTCAAAGTAAAAAAATATCTCCAAAACTTTCAAATTGTCAGGCGTAAGTTGAAAGAGGTTGAAGAGAAAGACCGAATCCGAAACTGGCAACCTCCCGTCAGTGGCGAAATTATTATGAATACATTTGGCATAAAGCCATCGCGTTTGGTGGGTGAAATTAAAACATCCATCCGCGAAGCCATACTCGATGGAATTATCCCCAATGAGTTTGAACCCGCCTACAGGTTTATGTTAAAGCAGGGAGAAAAGCTGGGTCTTACGGTTCAAAACAACCATCTCAACTAGCTTTACTTAAAACAACTGCATTGTATTCTTATTATTTTTCATATATTTGAAAATAAATTTAAATAAATTTCAATAAAACATGGTTCGAAGTTATTTGCCTGAGGAGTGGAAAAAAGTAGAGTTTGATGAAAGCATTTCCGAAAACGAAGTTTATGAAGTTTCCACCCATGGCCGCATTAAAAGTTTTAAAATTGATAAAGAAAACGGAATTATCTTAAAACAATCCTCTTTTGGAGGATACAAAAGGATTCCGTTAATTCAAAAAAGCAAACGTAAAACAGCGCGTTATACCCATAAGCTGGTAGCCGAAGCGTTTCTTGAAAAAACAAGTGAAGAGCAACAATATGTTATTCACCTCGACTACAACAAACAAAACAACAATGTATGGAACCTGCGCTGGGCCACTAAAGAGGAAAAAGAAGCTCATCAAAAAAATAATCCTGCCTACAATTCACCTGTCAAACGAATCCGTTATTCAAAACTTACCCCGGGTCGGGTTAAGATAATCAAACGAATGATTAATGACCCCAACCGGAAAACACGCATGAAAATGATTGCCAAGCAATTCGGAGTCTCTGAAATGCAACTCTACCGGATTAAAAGCGGTGAAAACTGGGGGCATATAAAAGTTGATGACAAACCCAAAGGACTCTTTCAATAGATTACAATCAATTTTATGAACCGGCAAAAACCCACCCTGATTGTTGTTGCAGGGCCAACCGCTTCGGGAAAAACCAAAGTTGCCATTGAAATAGCCAAGCATTTCAATACCGAAATTATTTCTGCCGATTCGCGTCAGTTTTACAAAGAAATTCCAATTGGCACTGCCGCCCCCAATCAAAAAGAGCTGTCGGAAGTTAAACATCATTTTACGGGCATGTTGTCAATATTTGACGACTATAATGTTTCGCGGTTTGAGCAGGATGTGCTAAAACTTTTGAGTAAAAAGTTTGAACAGCATAAAGTGATGGTGATGGCCGGGGGGTCGGGCATGTACATTGACGCTGTTTGCAGTGGAATTGACGACCTTCCAGACCCCGATGTTAAAATCAGAAACGAATTAAACCAAACTCTGGAAAAAATTGGCATTACGGAGCTGCAACAGCAACTCAAAGTACTTGACCCCGTATATTATAAGGAAGTGGATTTGCAAAATCCCAAAAGGCTCATGCGTGCCATCGAAGTATGCTTGCAAACCGGAAAACGATACTCCGATTTAAGAAAAAACAAAGCTGCCAAGCGCGACTTTAACATCCTCAAAATTGGTTTAAACATACCTCGCGAGGAGCTGTATCAACGCATCAACCGGCGAACAGAAACAATGATTGAAAACGATTGGATTGAAGAGGCTGAAAATGTTTTTCCGTACAAACATCTAAATGCACTTAATACGGTGGGATACAAAGAGTTGTTTAAGTATTTTGAAGGAACATGGACGCTGGAAACCGCCATTGAAAAAATAAAAACCAACACCCGGCGCTACGCCAAGCGACAACTAACCTGGTTTAAGCGCGATAAAACCATTAATTGGTTTGCGCCGGATGATGTTGATGATATAATTGATTATCTTCAAATAAGACTACAAATCTGATTGAGCTTGCAGGGTATCCCAAAGCTCGTTCAATTTGCAATCTGAATGAGATAATATTTTTTGTTTATAAAATGAATTTAGTTATTTTTGTATCAATATAGTG